>CAYVRL010000009.1:0-15475 GCA_964454065.1 uncultured Planctomycetales bacterium
GCTTCGGGGCCGGAGACCGGCGGGGCATTCGCCGCGAGTTGCGCATCGCGCTGCTGGCCAGCACGGCCTATGCGCTCTTCGTGACCCTTCCCGCGGCCTGGGCGCTGGGACCGCCCGTCCTGCGCGCCTTGTTCGAGAATCCCCAGACCCGGGCCCTGGCCCTGCGGGCCCTGCACGTCCTTCCGATGACCGTACTGGGATTGGCGCCGGTCTTGATTCTCCGCGCGGTCTTCGACGGAATCGGTAGGGCGAGGATCGGACTCGTGGTGGCCGGGTTCCGAGCGGTGTTGCTCGTGGTTCCGCTGGTCTGGGTCGGGATCGCGCTCGCCCCCCGCTGGGATCTCCCCGGCCTACTCGGCGCTTGCTGGGGCTTCACGATCGGGGTGAGTATCGCCTCCCTGTTGGCGGCGGCCCTGTTTCGGCGCCTCTTCGCGCGATCGCTCGACTGCGAACCGTCCTGAGGCCGGGAGCCCCCGTTCCGCCTCAGCTCGGATCCTGGTTCTCCCCGTCCCCGGCTCCGGTCGGGGCCGTTTCCTCCGCCGAGACCAGGGGCTTCTTGGGAGGGGTGGTCTGGAAGGTCAGACCCTCGGTATCCTTCTCGTGGGTCATTTCCACCAGGGAACCCTCCGGGAGGTTGCCACGGAGCAGTTCCTCGGCCAGCAAGTCCTCGACGTAACGCTCGATGGTGCGCCGCAAGGGGCGGGCCCCGTACTCGGGGTTGTGGCCCTTCTCGATCAGGTAGTCACGGGCCGAGTCGCTGAGGTGGAGAACCAGTTTGCGGGTGGCGAGGCGTTCCTCGACCTTGGCCAGTTCGAGGTCGATGATCCGGTAGAGATCCTTCCTGTTCAAGGCGTTGAAGAGCACGATCTCATCGATGCGGTTCAGGAACTCGGGGCGGAAGAAGCGCTGGACCTCGTCCATGATCCCGGCGTTGACCTTCTCGCGAGTGGCTTCCTCCGAAGTCGCGAAACCCAGACCGCTGCCCTCGCGCATCAGATGGGAACCGATGTTCGAGGTCATGATCAGGATCGTGTTCCGGAAGTCGATGTTACGACCGAAGGAATCCACCAGGCGGCCTTCCTCCATGATCTGGAGGAGCATGTTGAAGACGTCCGGGTGGGCTTTCTCGACTTCGTCCAGGAGGACCACCGAGTAGGGACGGCGGCGGATCTTCTCCGTGAGCTGGCCGCCCTCCTCGTAACCAACGTAGCCCGGGGGAGAACCCACCAGGCGACTGGCGTTGTGCTTCTCCATGTAGTCGCTCATGTCCAGCGTGATGAGGGCGTCCTCCTCGCCGAACAGGAAATTGGCGATCTGCTTGGAGAGCCAGGTCTTGCCGACTCCACTGGGGCCGAGGAACAAGAAGCAGCCGGAGGGGCGGTTGGGATCCTTCAAACCGGAGCGGGAGCGGCGCACCGCCTTGGCGATGGCGCTGATCGCGTCGTCCTGATGGATCACGGTCTTGGAGATCTCCTCCTCCATCTGGAGCAGGCGTTCGGCCTCCGCGGCCTCGAGGTTGGTGACCGGGATGCCGGTCATCTTGGACACCGTCTCGGCGATGATCTGGACGTCCACGACCGTGTCCACGGGTGAGTTGCTTTCCTGTTCGCGCCACTCGGAGAGGATCTGCTCCCGCTTGCGGCGCAACTGGTAGGCTTGATCGCGACGCCGCGCGGCTTCCTCGAAATCCTGATTGCGGACCGCGGACTCCTTGCTCTTGTCCATCTCCTCGATCTCGCGGTCGAGCTCGGCCAGATCCGGAGGCGGGGTCATCGACTGCAAACGCATCCGGGCCCCGGCCTCGTCGATCACGTCGATGGCCTTGTCGGGCAGGAAGCGCCCGTTGATGAACTTGATGGAGAGATCCACCGCGGCTTCCAGGGCCTCCGCGGTGTAATGGACCTTGTGGTGGTTTTCGTAGCGCTCACTCAAGCCCTTCAGGATCGCGACCGTGTCGTCGCGGCCAGGGGGCTCCACGATCACCGACTGGAAGCGTCGTTCCAGGGCTCCATCCTTCTCGATGAACTTCCGGTATTCGTCCAGGGTCGTGGCGCCGATGCACTGGATCTCGCCGCGGGAGAGGGCCGGCTTCAGGACGTTGGAGGCGTCGATCGCGCCTTCGGCCCCGCCCGCGCCGACCAGAGTGTGGAGTTCGTCGATGAAGAGGATCACGTTCTTGGAACGGCGGACCTCGGACATCACGGCCTTGATGCGTTCCTCGAACTGGCCTCGGTACTTGGTGCCCGCGACCATCATCGCGAGGTCCAGGACCACCATGCGCTTGTCGCGCAGGATTTCCGGAGTCTGGTGGTCGACGATGCGTTGGGCGAGGCCTTCGACGATCGCGGTCTTGCCGACCCCGGGTTCTCCGAGCAGCACCGGATTGTTCTTGGTGCGCCGGGAGAGGACCTGGATCACCCGTTCGATTTCGTCCTCGCGGCCGATCACCGGGTCCAGTTCCTTGGCACGGGCCCGCTCGGTGAGGTCTCGGCCGAAGGAGTCCAGGGCCGGAGTCTTGGACTTGCCCTTGGTGGCGGGGGGGGCGCTGCCGCTCTCTTCCTCGGTTTCGCTCTCCTCCTCACGCGGACCGCCGAGGAACTCGATGACTTCCTCGCGGACTTCGTCGAGTTTGACGTTCAGCTCGGTCAGCACGTGAGCGGCGATGCCTTCCTGCTCACGCTGCAATGCGAGCAGCAAGTGTTCGGTGCCGATGTAGGTGTGCCCGAGGGAGGTGGCTTCCTCGAGAGCCAGTTCCACCACCTTCTTGGCCCGGGGAGTGAAGGGGATTTGCACGGAGGGTTCGTGCAGGGGGCCGGGTTTGACGATCTTCTCGACCTCACGGCGGATCTTGGCCAGATCCACTCCCATGTTCTTGAGCACATTGGCGGCGACCCCATGGCCTTCCTGGATCAGGCCGAGGAGGATGTGTTCGGTGCCGATGTACTCGTGGTGGAGGGTCAGGGCTTCGTGACGGGCGAAGCTCATGACCTTGCGGGCGCGTTCTGTGAAGCGGTCGAACATGATGGTGTGGCGGAGCGGGGATCTATCCTGCTATCGGCTGCGGGCGGCCCCGCTCCTTAGGTATTTGCTCCGAATGATCCATTAGGACACGGAATCAGAATTCCGAGTCCGGAGCCTCTTCCAGGCTCCGTTCCAGATCCCGGAGCCGATCCCGGAGCTGGGCGGCCCTTTCGTAGTCTTCGGCTGCCACCGCCTCCGCCATTTCCTGGCGGAGCTGGCCGGCCTCGGTTCGGCGGGGGTCCACCGGGTGTTCGCGGGTGCCGTGGATGCGCTCCAGGACCTCCTCCACGAATTCGGAGAAGACTTCGTAATCCTTCGCACAACCGAAACGGCTGGTCTGGCGGAAATCCCGGAGGGTCCAACCGCAGTCCGGGCAAGTCGGTCCCGGATCCTCCTGGGAGGGAGCGCTGGGCTGGAAGAGGCCCGCCTTGCCGAAGACCGCCTTACCGAGCTGACTCACGACCTGGGGGAAGGATGGGATGTTCCCGGCCACCGGGATGCCCCGCTGCTTGGCGCAGGGGGCGCAGAGGTCGAGGGTACGGAGGCTACGGTGCCCCTGATCGTCCCAACTCAGGTCGAGCTGATGGACGGTGGCTTCGTGCTTTTGGCAGACCTGGCAGTACATGGATCCCTCTTATTTAATACGCGTCGGGGTCTCCGTCACCGGAGCCTTTTCGAAAGCTTCCCGGGATTCGCGGCAAAGATCGCGGAACTTTCGTGCCCGCTCGGAGAAGTTGCGATATTCGTCGAAGGACGAAAAGGAAGGGGAATAGAGCAGGGTGCCGCCCCGGGAAACCGCGGCCAGGGCCGCCCGCATCGCCTCCTCGGCCCGGGGGTGGAGCCGCTGGGGAACCCCTCGCGCGGCGAGCAGCGGGGAGAGACGTTCTCCGCCGGGACCGGAGAGGTGGACTTCACGGCAGGAGAGGCAGGCATCTGCGAGGTCGGTCAAGTCCAGGCCCTTGTCATATCCTCCCGCGCAGAGGACGAGATCCCCTTCCAGGTCGCGCAGGGCGGCGGCCGTGGCCTCGGGATGGGTGGCGACTCCATTGTCCAGGTACCGTCGCCCGGGTGGGGCGGGGAGTTCCTCCAGCCGATGGGGCAGCCCCCTCCAGGAGGCCAGGGCGGTGGGGAGGATCTCCCTGGGGCAGCCGAAGGCGCGGGCGATGGCGAGGGCCCCGAGCAAGGAGGGCAGGCGGTAGGCCTCCCGGAAGGGGGCGGCGTCCACGGGGGCCAGAACCCGCGATTTCCCTTCCGCGACCTCCAGGAAGCCGGTCGGGCCTCGGCCATAACCCCCTCCGGTGCTGGGCGGCCCGGTTGGATTCAGCTCCTCGACCCGCCCGCGCGCGGCCCGCCGCCAGCGCGTTCCATCCGGGCAGGCATGGGGGAGGAAGAGCCGCCCCGTCGGCCCCTGGAAGGCCAGCAGGCGCCGCTTGGCTGCCCAGTAGGCTTCCCGGTCGCCGTGTCGGTCGAGGTGATCGCTCCCCAGCGAGGTCAGGACCACCCATCCCGGCCAGCCGGGCGGGGCATCCAGCCGCTCGGTCTGGAAGGAGGAGAGTTCCAGGAGCAGGGGGATCTCGGAAGGGTCGGCCAGAACGGCCTGGAGCAGGGAGCCGCCGAGATTGCCGCCCAGGAGGACGGGTCGTCCCGCCGCCCGGAGCAGGTGGGCGGCCAGCGCGCAACAGGTGGATTTGCCGTGGGTTCCGGTGACCGCGGCAGCGGGGCGGGAGGCCGCGGCTCGGATCGCGAGATTCACCTCGGTGGTCAGGCGGCAGCCTCGGGCGCGGGCCAGCTCCAGGGCTGGGGCCGAATCCGGGACTCCCGGATTCACGACCACCCACTGGCCGTGGAAGAGATCCTCCGGGTGGCTCCCCAGCACGCGTCGCAGGGGGAGGTCCGCCAGCGTTTCGAGAGCTTCCGGAAGGGCGGTTGCGGGACGCAGGTCGCTGACCGTGACCCGGGCCCCCAGTTCGCAGAGGGCCCGGGCGCAGCCGCTTCCGCCTCCGAAGGCTCCCAAGCCGAGCACCAGGACCTCCTGTCCGCGCAGTTCGTTGGGGTGGGGGGTCGGATGCAAGGGCGTGGGGAGCAGGGAGCCTTTCAGGAATGGGGCGAGGCGAGCTTTTCCACGGGGATCTTCCGAGAGTCGATCTCCAGGGTGGCCACTCCCAACCGGAGGGCCCGATCCAGGACTTCGATCGGGCGCCCGGACAGGTCGTATCGGGTGGCGTGATCGGGGGTGTGGTTGATCACGAAGCCGGTGATCCGGCCCCACAGGGGCAGGCGACCGCCGGGAAGGCGGCGTTCGGCGATGGCCTCCAGCATCGTTTCGACCCAGGATCGCTCCGGGATCCCGTCCAGGGGCACGTACTCGGGGTGCGCGCCGAAGGAAAAGGCGAGGATGGACCGGGGGCGGCGTTCATCGGTGAGGATCAAACCGTGGGGCTGGAAGTCCTTGCGCCAGCGAGCCTCGGCCTCCGCCCTGGAGGCCGCGGCCCGGGCGGCGAGGACGCGCCGACTCTCCGCGAGGGCTTCTTCGAACTCCGGTTCGGGGATCCCCAGGGTCTCGGTCAGGCGCCGACGGAGGAAGGGGTTGTCGAAGTCTCCATTCAGGAAGGTCTCGATCTTCCGTTTGCCCCGGGTCGGTTTCCGGTATCCGAGGCGACGGGCCAACTCGTGGATCGAGAGGCCGGAGGCCCGACTTCGGACGAGGCTTTCGATAGGGAGCGGATCGTGCACGAAGCCCCATCCTACCAGGATGACCCGGAGCGGAGGGCCGGGGTCGAAAGCGGTCGAAGAGTGGCGGAGAGGGAGGGATTCGAACCCTCGGAGCCGGGAACCGACTCAACAGCTTAGCAAGCTGCCGCATTCGGCCACTCTGCCACCTCTCCGCGGGGCGGAAGTCTAATACGGCGGGCCCCCGGACGGAAGACCTCGCTTCCCCGGGGCCCCCCAGGGGACGACAGGGCTACACTGCCCGGATTCCCCGCGTCCGGAAACCCCCGATGCCCGTTCCCGTCGTCATCGCCAGTGCGGTCCGTACTCCGATCGGCCGCTATCTCGGCGGCCTCTCCACCCTTTCCGCGCCCGCCCTCGGTGAGGTCGCGGTGCGCGCTGCCTTGCAAGCCGCGGGGGTCGCCCCCGAGGAAGTCCAGAGCCTTCACTTCGGGCACGGCCGCCAGGCGGGTTCCGGTCCCAACCCGGCGCGGCAGGTGGCCTGGCGAGCCGGGATCCCGCAGGAAGCCCCGGCGGCGACCATCAACCAGGCCTGCGCTTCCGGACTGAAGTGCGTGCAACTCGCCGCCGACGAGATCGTCCTCGGCCGCTCGCGGATCGTGGTCGCGGGGGGGATGGAATCCATGTCCACCTTGCCCTTCGTCCTCGACCGCATGCGCACGGGGTACCGCCTGGGGCACGCCCAGGTCGTGGACCTGATGTACCGCGATGGCTTCCTTTGTCCTTTGTCGGGCATGATCATGGGGGAGACCGCGGAGTTGCTGGCCCGCGAACGGGGAATCAGCCGCGAGGAGCAGGACTCCTTCGCCCTTCGCAGTCAGCAGCGGGCCGCGGCGGCGGTGGAAGCGGGACGTTTCCGCGACGAGATCGCTCCGGTGGAAGTGCCGGGACGGCGGGGAGAGGTCTCGATCGTGGAGCGGGACGAACACCTTCGTCCGGGCAGTTCCCTCGAGAAGCTGGGCAAGCTCTCTCCCGTCTTCGATCGCGAAGCGGGGACCGTGACCGCTGGCAACTCCTCGGGGATCACCGACGGGGCGGCGGCGGTCGTCCTGATGGGAGCGGACGAGGCCGAGCGTCGTGGTCTGGAACCGCTGGCGGTCCTACGCGACTGCCAAGTCGTCGGTACCGATCCCCGACGGATGGGTTTGGGGCCCGTCCCGGCCACCCGGATCCTGCTCGAGCGCAACGGACTCGAGCTGGACGACTTCGATCTGGTGGAGTTGAACGAAGCCTTCGCCGCTCAGGTCCTGGCTTGCCTGCAGGAACTCCCCTTCGCCTCCGAGGTCCTCAACGTCAACGGCGGGGCGATCGCGCTCGGCCACCCCATCGGCTGCACGGGGGCCCGCCTCGTCGCCACGCTGCTCCACGAGCTGCGCCGCCGCGGGGCGCGGCGCGGGCTCGCCACCCTCTGCGTCTCCGGCGGGCTGGGAATCTCCGCCATCTTCGAACGCCCCTGAAGCCTCCATGCGCACCCTTCCCCTCGCTTCCCTCCTGCTGCTCGTCGCCTGTGGCGGGAGCTCCACTTCCTCCTCCGAAGCCGGGGCCACCCCCACCCCGCAAGCGCCCACGGCCACCCCCACCCTCGCTGGAAGCCCCCCTCCCGCGGCGACGACTTCCCCGACCCCCGCCTACGTACCCAAGCGCGCACCGGACTTCGACTTCACGCCCGGTGGTCCGATCCCCGACGCGGAGCTCGGGGACTACTACGTGGAGATGCGGGTCTCCGTGGACGGGGAAGACGCCGGGGTGATGGACTTCGACCTGTGGCCGCAGTTCGCTCCCAAGACGGTGCGTAACTTCCTGCGCTACTGCGCCGAGGGTTTCTACGACGGCTTGAGCTTCCACCGCATCGTGCGCGATTTCATGGTGCAGGGGGGGGATCCGACCGGCACCGGGGCCGGGGACGGTCCCTACGGCAACATTCCCGGGGAATTCACCCTCGCTCCCGGGCGCACCCACGGTTACGGGGTTCTGTCGATGGCGCGGAGCGGCTCCCCCGACAGTGCTTCCTGCCAGTTCTTCATCGTCTGCGCGGAGACCGCGAGCGTCTGGAACCTCGATGGCAAGTACGCATCCTTCGGCAAGCTGGTCAAGGGCGTGGACGCACTCGAGAAGCTGGCCAACGCCCCGACGGTGAAGGACGGCCGCGAGAATTCCAAACCCCAGGTCGAGGTGTTGATCACCAGCGCGGTGGTGAAGAAGAAACCGCTGCCGGAGAGTCGCGAGAAGATCGAACGACCCGCTCCCGATCTCGGGGGCGAGCCGGAACGGATTCTGGTGCAACACGTCCTGATCAGCTTCCAGGGGGCCAATCCGCGTATTCCCGCGACGCGGAGCAAGGAGGAGGCCGCTCAGCTCGCCAAGGAGATCCAGCGACGGGCGCGCGACGGGGAGGACTTCACTTCCCTGGTCCGCAAGTACAGTGCCGATCCCGCGGGCCCCGACGATCCTTCCCCCGGTACCTACTTGCTCCTCAACGATGGCGTCAGCGACACCGCTTCCGAGCGGGCGATGTTCCAGGCCGAGCAGCGATACAACCAGAGGACGCAGGAGTTGCGGGCGAGGATGGGCAAGGGGGAGTTGAAGTTCGAGGAAGTCCAGGCCCAGCTCGATGCCCTCAAGAAGGAACTGCTCGCGGGACTTCCGAAACCGATGCCGACTCCGCGGGGCCGCATGGTCCCCGGCTTCAGCGACACCGCCTTCTCCTTGAAACCGGGAGAGATCGGAATCGCCGCCTACAACCCCCAGACTTGCCCTTTCGGCTACCACGTGATCAAGCGGCTCCGTTGAGGGCCGGGAGCGAATTCCCATGAACGACTACACCCATCCCGAGGATCTCTCCTCGGCCGAACTGGCCCGCGCTCTCGTGGACATCGAGGTCGAGGTCGACGGTGCCGACATCGGTACCATGACTCTGGAGTTCTGGCCCGACACCGCGCCGGTCACGGTGCGGAACTTCCTGCGCTATGCCGCCGAGGGCTTCTACGACGGTCTCGGTTTCCACCGCGTGATCTCCGGCTTCATGATCCAAGGGGGTTGCCCGCGCGGAGACGGCACCGGTTCCGGGCCCCACGGCAACATTCCCGGGGAGTTCAGCGCCGATCGGGCCCACACCCACGCCCGCGGCGTGATCTCGATGGCGCGCGCCGCGGATCCAAACTCCGCGAGTTGCCAGTTCTTCATCTGCCACGGTCCCGCCGACTTCCTGGACGGCCAGTACGCGGCTTTCGGACGGCTGGTGGAGGGAGACGCGGTCCTCGACGCGGTCGCTGCCACCCCGGTGCGTCCCGGCCCCGGCGGCGAACGCAGCGTCCCCGAGCAGAGTTGCAGGATCCGCCGCATGGTGGTGCGAGAGAGGAAGGAATCATGACGACCGACACCCAGGAAGAATCGCTCTACGAGTATCTCCAGGTGGAGGTGCTGGAAGAGGGCGTCGCGAGGATCACCCTCGATCGCCCCCAGGCCCTGAACGCCTTGAACATGGAGGTCCTGGAGGAACTCCGCGAAGCGGTGGTGGAACTCGCCCTCGACGACGAGGTCCGCGTGATCCTGCTCACCGGAGCCGGCAAGGCCTTCGTGGCCGGGGCGGACATCGCCGAAATGGCGGAACTCGGGCCCCTGGAAGCCCGTGAGTTCAGCCACCTCGGGCAGGATTGTTTCGCGACCATCGAGGCTTGCCCCAAACCGGTGATCGCGGTGGTCAATGGCTACGCCCTGGGCGGCGGTTTGGAACTGGCTCTGGCCTGTCATCTGCGCGTCCTCTCCCGTCGCGCCAAGGTCGGTCAGCCGGAGGTCTCGCTGGGATTGATTCCCGGTTTCGGTGGCACCCAACGTTTGGCCCGCATCGCCGGGCAGGGCGTGGCCCGGGAATGGATCCTGACCGGCGCCACCTACGACGCCGAGGAAGCCTATCGCGTCGGAGTCGCCAATCGGCTCGCGGATCCCGAGGACTTGGAGGCCACGGCGTTGGAACTCGCGCGCAGCATCGCCTCGAAAGCGCCGGTGGCCTTGAAGATGGCCTTGGAAGTCATTCGCTATGGGGCCGAAGTCGGTCAATCCGAGGGCGAAGGCGCCGAAGCCGACGCCTTCGGCCTGGTCTTCACCACCGAAGACATGCGCGAGGGGACCCGCGCCTTCCTGGACAAGCGTCCGCCCCAATTCCAGGGGCGTTGATTCCGCCACCGAGCAAAGAGGAATCGAAAGCATGAGCAAGGACATCGTGATCGTGGGCGGGGCCCGTACCGCCATGGCCGAATACTCCGGCACCCCCGGCTACGGACTCTTCGCCGGTCTGAGTGCCGACGAACTGGGTGCCCACGCCATTCGCGCCGCTCTGGAGCGTTCTCGCGTCGCTCCCGAGCGAGTCGAACACGTGGTGATGGGCAACGCCTTGCAGACCAGTGCCAACGCCCTCTACGGAGCCCGCCACGCGGCGCTCAAGGCCGGGCTGCCGGATTCGGTGCCTGCGTTGACCGTCAATCGCCTCTGTGGCTCCGGCATGCAGTCCATCGTTTGCGCGGCGCAAATGATCCTCCTGGGGGAGGCCGAGGTCTGCGTGGCGGGGGGCATGGAGAACATGTCGCAGGCGCCGCACGTCCTGCGCGGGGCGCGGCGCGGCTTCCACCTCGGTCAGTCGCCGAAACTCGAGGATTCCCTCTTCGAGGCCCTGATGGATCCCTACTGCGGATTGTTCATGGCTCAGACCGCCGAGAAGCTGGCCGCGCAGTACGGGATCACTCGGGAGGCGCAGGACGAGTTCGCCTATCGTTCCCATCGCCTCGGCGCGGCGGCGGTCCAGAACGGGGTCTTCGCCGAGGAGATCGTTCCGGTCACCGTCCGGCGCGGCCGCAAGGAAGTCGTGGTGGATACGGACGACCACATCCGGCCCGACACCACCTTGGAGGGACTGGCGAAACTGCGTCCCGCCTTCGGCAAGGAGGGCACCGTGACCGCGGGCAACGCCAGCGGGATCGTGGACGGGGCGGCGGCCCTGCTCGTGACCACCGCCGAACGCGCCGCCCGGGAGGGCTGGACGGTGCGGGCTCGGGTGCGCGCCTGGGGGATCGCGGGGGTGGATCCCTCGATCATGGGCTTCGGCCCGGTGCCCTCCATGCGTCAGTGTTCGGAGCGCGGGGGCGTGGCCATCGAGGATCTGGATCTGATCGAGATCAACGAGGCCTTCTCCGCCCAGTACCTCGCGGTCGAGAAGGAACTCGGTCTGGATCGAGAGAAGGTCAATGTCAACGGGGGAGCGGTCGCGATCGGCCATCCGCTGGGGGCCACCGGTACCCGCCTGATCCTGACTCTGATCCACGAACTGGAACGGCGCGACCAAGGCACCGGCATGGCCTCGGCGTGCATCGGGGGGGGGCAGGGAATCGCGATGCTGATCGAGCGAGGCTGAATCGGCATGATCCGCGAGTCCACGGTTGGCGCCCTGCTCGGGGCGCTCGCCGTGTTCCTGGGCGGTGCCCCTCTCGCTCGCGCCGGCGGCGGCCCCGAGAACGTGCTGGTGGTCGTCAACGATGCGGTCCCGGAGTCCTTGGTACTCGGGCGCTACTACGTGATCCACCGTCGCGTGCCCCGCCAACAGTTCCTGCACGTCAACATCCCCGGCGGCGTCTTCCCGGCCAAGGAGGGCTACGCGGGTTATCGACGTCTGCTGGAGCTGCCGGTGCGACGCTGGCTGGACGCCCATCCCCAGGTGCCGATCACCACCATCGTCCTGATGCGCGGAATCCCCATCCGCGCTCAGGCCGCCGGACCAGTCTCCTCGCCCCGGAGCACCACCCACATGTTGGCCCTACTCGCGCTCCCCGAGGACCATCCCTTGCGCTCCGCGGCCGCGAAGGGACTGGAGGGGGCGCAAGCCAATCCCTTGCACGGAGCCGACCGCAGCGTGGATCCACGCGATCCCTCGCTCCCCGGCTTGCCGCTCTATGCGGTGAGCATCCTCGACGCGTTCACTCTCGCGGACGCCGAAGCCATGGTGGACCGAGCGGTGGCTTCCGATCGAGGGCCGCCCCACGGCACCATCTATCTGGGCGAGTCCCGGGCCAAGGATCCGCGGGGGATGTACAACGGCGACTACCCCGATCTGAAGCGCATGGTGGAAGAGAGCGTGCCGGGGGTTTCTTGCCGGATCGTGCCCCATCCGGGGACCGCGGTCCTCCTCCAGGGGAGGGAGGACGTTCTCTACTATCGTTTCGGGCAGGCGAAGTGGGATCCTTCCTTTCCCACCTTGAATCGCTACCTCCCCGGCGCGGTGATCGACGACTTGACCTCGGCGGCGCTGACGCCCGCGAGTTTCGATCCCGAGAACCGGCGTGGCCAGACCGGGATGCCCTGGTTCCTGGCCGCCGGTGCGACCGCGGTGCATGGTTGCATGGCGGAGCCGACCACCGCCGCTTGGGACGCCCATCACCTGGAGTTGCGGCGTTTCGTCGCCGGTTACGACCTCGCGGAAAGTTTTCTGATGGGGCATCCCATCCTTCCCTGGCGCAATCTGGTGGTCGACGATCCCTTGCTGCAACCCTTCGCCTTGCGACCGCGGGTGAAGCTGCTCCGAGTGGAAGCGAAGGGTCGGAAGTTGGAGTTGGAGGTGGAAGCGGAGGCCACGCGGCCGGGGGCGGGGATTGCCGCTTTGGAGTTGTATCGAAACGGAGTTCGGGTGAACGAGGTCGATGCGGCCCACGCCGAGTTCTCGATTCCGGATTTTCGGGACGGGATCGACCAGTGGCGGGTCGTCGCCCGCGACGATTCCCGCTTCCGCAGCCAGGGGGAGATCTTCTCCGCGGCCCTCCCGCGAAAGGTCCGCGGGGTGAAGGCCGAGCTGCGTTCCTGGTCGCGGGGGCGGGCCGAGTTTCGGATCTCGGGAAGCAGTCCCCCGGTCTACACCTGGGTGGCACCGGGTGCGGAACGACCCTTGGGGCGGGCTCGCGGAAGGAGTCTGAAGTTGCACTATCCCCAGGATGGAGGGGAGGCCCATCCGGTGGATCTGTGGATCCACAACGCCGCGGGTGGGGAAATCGCCTTCAGTTTCCGTGTCGGCGGAAAGGAGTGAGCGCACGACGCACGCATTCCTCGAGTTCGCCGCGATGGGCGGCGAAGGAGCGGGCCAGTGCGAACTGGTTGCGTGCCCGGTCGAGATTGTGGCCGGGCCGGTGGATGCGGAAGTAGTGATCGCCGAGCAAGTGATCGCAGAGGAAGCGGGCCGCGAGTTCGGTGGTGATCGATAGACCGGCATGGACGAGGAGTTTCCACTCCGCGGGTCGGAGCAAATCCTTCACCCCTTCTCGATAGCCGTGTACGAGGGATTCGAAACAGCCGAGATCCACGTGGACCCGGTCCAGATCGGTCTCGTCCTCGGCGGCGCGGGTACTCATGGAGCGCATCATGTCGCCGAAGTCGTGAAGGACGCTGCCGGGCATCACGGTGTCGAGGTCGACCACGCACAAGGCCTCGCCGCTCTCCCGGTCGAAGAGGACGTTGCTGATCTTGCAGTCGTTGTGGACCGGGCGCAGCGGGAGGCTCCCGGAGCGGATTCCTGCCTGGATGCGGACGGCTTCGGGGGCGAAGGCACGGGCTTGGGCGAGTTCCTCCCCGCATTCGGCGGCGCGTCCGAGGGGATCGGCGCGGGCCGCTTCCTCCAGCGCGGCGAGTCGGGCGGGGGTGTCGTGGAAGGAGGGCAGGACGGTCTCCAGCGGCGGCGGGGGAAGCTTGGCGAGCCGCCGCTGGAAGTCACCGAAGGCCCGGCCCGCGTGGGCGGCGTCCTCCGGCCCCGAGATCCGGGTGCGGGAGCAGCTTCCGTCGATGAAGGAATAGACGCGCCAGAAATCCCCACTTTCGTCCACCCACCAGGGGGGCCCATCGATGCTGGGTAACAGCCGCAACAGGCGACGCTGCCAGTCCGGGGTCTCCTGGGCACGGAGTTCCCGTTCCAGGTGGGCGCTCACCCGCTGGACGTTGCGCAGGATCGCTGCAGGATCGGGGAAGACCCGGCCGTTGATTCGTTGCAGGAGAAAACGTTTTACCCCCCGCTCCTCGACGGCTTCGAGAAGGAAGGAATCGTTGATGTGGCCGCCGGGGAAGGGATCCACTCCGGTCACGCGTCCGGGGATCCGAAAACGTCCGGCCACTTCCAGGATCTGCGGGGGAACGTCCATCGCCTGCCAGGGAAGCATAGCGGGCGCTTTCCCCCCTTGACCGCCTCCGTTGCTCTCGCTAGATTTGGATTCGAGGCCTCCCGGATTCGAGGCCTCCCGGATTCGAGGCCTCACGAACTCGAACGAAACATGAAACGGAACTTCTTTCTGGGTCTGACGACTCTTTTCTTCTCGGGTCTCCTCTACGCCGCGCTTGCGGGACCGCCCCAGGGCGGGACCTGGGTCGTTTGGGCAGGCAAGCCTCGGCACGACGGATCGGCGACCCTCACCGTCGAGGTGAAATACCAGGATCCGGTGACCTCCCAAGTGCGTCATGCCACGATCCAAGCGTCGGTACCGAATGTGTCCAAGAACTGGACGAAGGAGGAGAAAGCGCAGGCTCTCCATGATGCTCTGGTATCGCAAGGCGACAAGCAGTCCGTGGGAGGCCAGCCGCTGATCGAGATTGGCGACACGACTGGGACTGGCTTTCTCGTGGCTCCCGGCGCTGATCGCCAGAGCACGATGCCCGACGGCAGCGTGGAGGGCGCCAACAACCTCCAGATCGAAGACGCGAGGGTAAAGGATAGCCATACCCACGCACACGACGTTGTCCAGGAACCGCCCAAGGGTGCTGCCGGAGCGAGCGCAATCGCCATGATCTCGATGAGTGGCGGCATCACGGGGATGGATCCCGATGGGCAACCCAGCGAGATCAGCATTTTCACGAATCTTGGAGAGGCCGTGGTGGCCTTGGACGGCACCATGACTCCTTTGGATGCTGCGGAGGACCTCGTGGATCAGCTCAAAGCCTTGGGCATCGATGCGGTGTTGGATCGAGACCGCGGCTCGATCCTGGTGGTCCTCACCGACCAGGTTGGAGGGATCAGTGCCGGGCCGACGATGCGGGCATCGACTGGATCGAGACCGCGGTGATGAGCACCCTCTGAGGCTCCTGCTTCCCGGGCCCACTCCCTGCGAGTGGGCCCGACCACCGCAGGGACGAGAATCGCCTGGTTCGGGTTCCCGTGACTCTTGCCCGGATCGGCGCTACACCCTGGAACGGGTTTTCCCGTTGCGAAACCTCGACGACCCTCCTCCTACGATCACCATGAAACGACTCCTTCTTTCGGGTCTGACGGCCCTTCTCGTTTTGGCTCTGTTTCCCACCGCCTTTGCGTCCTCCTCTCGAGGGGATTCCTGGCCCATCTGGTCGGGCAAGGCTCACTACGACGGATCGACGACCGTCACCGTGGATTTGGGTTACCAAGATCCGGCGAAAGGGAATTGGCGTCACGCCACGATCCAAGCCATGGTCCCGAATGTTTCCAGGACCTGGGGCAAAGGGAAGAAGGCCCAGGCCCTGCACGATGCCCTGGCCAAAGCAGTCACCGAACGATCCATGGGAGGTCAGCCCTTGATCGAGCTCGGTGCCGTGGGCGGGGATGCCTTCCTGATTTGGCCGGCCACCGATCGTCGGGTCACGATGCCGAACGGCAGCGTGGCGGGGGCCTCGGACATCCGGATCGAAAACGTGAAGGTGACCGACGGCCCGGCCCAGGAATACGAGGCGATCGCAG
>CAYVRL010000010.1:0-15191 GCA_964454065.1 uncultured Planctomycetales bacterium
CGGGAGGTTACGCCTGGGGCCGGGAATCAGGTCCACCCAGGGGGGCCAGATTCAGGAGGGCGCGACAGTCTTCCGGCACCAACACCCAAGCCAACAGCACCGCCGCGGCCACGCCGGCCAGGATCGCCAGAGCCAGGATCAAGACCTCGTTCCAGGCCGCAGCTTCCATCCCGGCGCTCGCCGCCCAAGCCGCGAGCGCCGCGGCGGCGCCGGGAAGAACGACGCGGGGCAAGCGCCGCCAGCGCAGCGGGGCTTCCAGTCCGAGCGAATGCATGCCGGGGAAGAGCAGGATCGCCTGCACGCTCAAGGCGCCCGCGGTGGCGTAACCGGCCCCCGGTACCCCGAGGCGGGGCAGGAGGAGGAGGTCCAGGCTCAGGTTCACCGGGATGCTCGCGAAAGCCACCAGGGCGGGTCCGCGATAATCGCCGCAGGCTTGGCGGGCGCGCGTCATCAAACCGGCGAGCGCGGCGCCGGGCAGACATCCCAGGTAGGCGCGCAGGGTGGCGGTGAGGAGCAGGCTGTCCTCGCCGTGGAACTGGCCGTGTTCGAAGAGCACCGTCACCACGCGGGGCGCGAGTACCCACAGACCGGCGGCCGCGGCCAGGATCAGGAGCAGGGTGGATTCCGCGGTGCGACGCAGCGCCGCGCCCAGTTCGCCGGGACGGCCTTCCGCGGCGAGTCGGGCGAACAAGGGCAAGGTGCCGGTGGCCGCCGCGATGCCGATCAGAGCCAGCGGAAGTTGCAGCAAGCGGTTGGCGAGATAGGCGCAGGCATTGGCCGCGGAACCGACCAGCAACCACACCAGCCCCTGGTCCAGTGCCATGTTGATCTGGAGCGCCGCCAACCCCGCGAGGGCGGGGAGGAAGGCCCGCAAGGCGCGCGAGACCTCGACGTCACCGCCGCGCAAACGGGGACGCAAGGGGAAACCGGCGGCGTGGATCCCCGGAAACTGCAACAGCCACTGGCCGAGTCCGCCCAGCAGGACGCCGCCCGCGAGCAGCCGCGCGGCGCCGGGATCGGAACGGCCACGCAGGAGCAGCAGACAGGTGATCCAGACCGTGTTCAGGAGGACGGGGGCCAGCGCCGGGCGGAGGAAACGACCGTCGAGCTGCTGCGGAGCGGCGGCCAACGCGGTCAAGCAGATCGGGATCGCGTAGGGAAGCAGGATCGCCGCCAACTGCATGGCCAGCAGCGCGTCCGGATCACGACCGGGAAGGGTGAGCCGCCAGCCGAGAATGCCCTCGCCGACGGCCACCGCCAGCACCAAGGCCAGAGCCAGCCAGCCGTGGAAGCGCGCATAGGCCCGCCCCGCGGCGGCGGCGCCGTCCTTGGCCCGCGCTCGTGCCAGGGCCGGTTGCACCGCGGCCCCGACCACGCCCTCGCCGAAGAGGCGGCGGAAGAGATTGGGGATGATCCAGGCGACGGTGAAGGCCCCGTAGACGGGAGAGAGACCGAAGGCCGCGGCCATCAACGCGTCGCGCACGAAACCGAGGATGCGCGAGGCCAGCGTCCAGACCGAGGTCACGAGCGTGCCGCGCAGCGCGCCTCTCCCGGTCACCCCTCCGCCACCGTGCTCCATGGTTGCCCAACCATAGGGGCCGCCGGTGGAGATTCTCAATCCTCCACTCTCGCCTGCTAGGATCGCGCGGGATGGAGGTGGCCTTCGACGCCCGAGTACGGGTCCACTCGTCCTTCGCGCGGGTGATGACACTGCTCGAGGCGGGGGCCGAGCGCGTCGGCCTCTCCGTTTCCCGCTGGAGCGGCGGGCCCTGCACCGCGGAGGTGTTGTGGTCCACGCGACAAGCCGATCTGCCGCCCGTGCGAGGACCACTTCGGGTCGCGACCCTCCACGACCTCAATCCGCTGCTGCCGGACGGGCGCCCGCGCTGGCGGCGACTCCACCGCGAGTTCCGCTTCCGATCGCGGGCGCGGCGGGTCTGCCACCGGGCCTGGCGGATCGCCACCGACAGCGAACACGTCCGCGCGCAACTCGAGCGCACCTTTCCCGGCAGCCGCGGGCGCTGCGCGGTGGTCCCGCTCTACGCGGCCCCGGTCTTTCGCCCCGAGGGCGGGCCCTCCCCCCTCGCCGAACCTGGCTACCTGCTCTACGTCGGGGCCCTGCGCCGCCACAAGAACTGGGAAGGATTGCTGGCCGCCTACGCGCTGCTTCCCGCGAGCCTGCGCCGCCGACACCCGCTGCTCCTGGTCGGCCGCGCGCGGCGGGCGGCCAAACGCCTGCCCCTATTGCTCGAGGGACTCGGCCTCCAGGAACGGGTCCGCGTCCTGGAGGAGTTGCCCGAGGACGAGCTGCCCGGCCTCTATCGCGGAGCCTCGCTGTTCCTGTTCCCTTCCCTGCTGGAGGGCTTCGGCCTGCCGCCGCTGGAAGCCATGGCCTGCGGCACCCCGGTCATCGCCTCCGATCGCGCCTCGCTGCCCGAGGTCCTCGGCGACGGGGCCCGCCTCGTCGATCCCAGCGTGCCCTCCGCGCTGGCCGCGGCGGTCGAGGAATTGCTCGGGGACGAAGGCGCCGCGAGCGCCTTGCGGGACCGCGGTCTGGCCCGCGCCGCCACCTACGGCCCGGAACGCAGTGGCGCCGCGATGCGCGCCCTGCTCCAGGGATCCCCGAGCGGATCCTCCGCTCAGTGACCCTCGGTGTCGCTACGGGGAATCGCGACGTGGACGCTCACCACCCCGCGGAACTCGCCGGGGTGGAAACCGACGGCACGGTCCCGGGGATAGCGTTGGGCCAGGAGATCCTGCACCTCGGACGGAATCTGTTCGGGGGTGCCGTGGCAGAGGACGCACATCGGCTTCAGGTAAATGGGTTCCATGTACTGAAGCTCCAGACGGTTGTCCGGAAGCAAGGCGACGTAGCTGTAGCGCTGGACCGGTCGATCGGCGGTGGTCCCGATCGCGGCCCGCGCCATCCAACCACGCTCATAGGAATCCGGCTCGTTGCGGGGATTGCGTACCCGCAGGGCCGTGCGTCGGAGCAGGGTGACGGTGGGATGTTCCCGGCGGATGTCCTCGGCGATCTTCAGTGCCTCCCGCCCGCAGACGTCGATCGCCGCGACCGGCCCTCCTTCCCGGAGGGCGCTCTGGAGTTGGGCGCCCAGGCGCTTCTGGAGTTCCTCGGCGACCGAGGCGGCGAGCCGCGTCGTCGCCCCCTCCCGCACGCTCTCCTCGATGTGCTCCTCCACCGAGACCAGGATGCGCCAGGCACCGATCCCGATGAGAGCCGCCCAGACGATCCCCAGGGCTACGATCCGGGAACGCTTCATGCGAGCAGCTTGCGGACCACCGCCGAGAGTTCCTTGCCCGCCGCCCTTCCCGCGGCGCGCGCGGAGGCTTCCTTCATCACCCGCCCCATGTCCTTCATGGAAGTGGCGCCCAGATCCTCGATCACCGCGTGGGCCAGGGCCTCCAGTTCCTGCGCGGAAAGGGCGGCGGGAAGGTAGTGCTCGACGAGGGCGGCCT
The DNA here is from genome assembly GCA_964454065.1 of uncultured Planctomycetales bacterium. Lineage (GTDB taxonomy): Bacteria > Planctomycetota > UBA1135 > UBA1135 > UBA1135 > CAYVRL01. Next base: position 3,478 of record CAYVRL010000010.1, read on the forward strand.
CGGCGCGCTCGCCCGCGGCCAGATCCTCGCGGCCGCCCTCCTCGAACTGCGCCGCGGCCTCCAGGCGCCGCTTGTGTACCCGGCGCAACACCGCGAGCAGTTCCTCCTCGTTCAGGAAGGTGATCGGATCCTCCTGGGAAGCGCCCGCCCCGCTGGCGCCGCGCTTCTCGATCCCCGCGTTCTTGCACTCGTTGAGGAGCAGCCGCAGGGCCTCGGTGCGAGGACGGTCATGGGCCCGCATGGCCTCCTTCAAGTCGGCGCGGATCCGCTCGGGAATGGTCATCACGATTCTCCCCCTCCCTTCGATTCCTCCTCCTCGCGCGCGACCGGGGCCATGCGCAGCAAGCGGTCGCCCGCCTTGAGTTTCACCAGGCGCACCCCCTGGGTAGCGCGGCCCTGGATGGAAATGCCGTCCACCGCGGTGCGGACCATCATCCCGCCCGCGCTCACGAAGAGCACCTCGTCGCAACGGCTGGCGTTCAACGCGTTCACGACCTTGCCGTTGCGAGCCGTGGTCTTCAACCCCACGACCCCCTGGGAACCGCGCCGGGTGAGCCGGAACTCGCCGATCCGAGTGCGCTTGCCGTAACCGTTCTCGCTGGCGAGCAGGAGGTAGTCCTCCGCCCCGCCGGTCACCAGATCGACGACCTGATCCTCCCCCTTCAACGAGGCACCGCGCACCCCGCCCGCGGTACGCCCCATCGCGCGAGCGTCGGATTCGAGGAAGCGAACCACCTGCCCGCCCGCGGTGCAGAGCAGGACTTCGTCCCCGTCGTCCACGAGCGCGGTCCCGATCAGACGATCGCCGTCCTCCAGGTGGGTGGCGATGATGCCCACCGAGCGGGGCCGCGAGTAGGCCTTCAGCTCGGTCTTCTTGATCTTGCCCCGTGCGGTGGCGAAGAGCAGATAACGGGCTTCGGTGAAGTCGCGGGTGGCCTGGATCGAACGGATCTCCTCCTCCGGGGCGATCCCCTCGACCAGGTTGCGGATCGAACGCCCCTGCGCGGTGCGATCCAGATCGGGGAGACGATAGACCTTCAACCAGTGCAGACGACCGCGATCGGTGATGATCAACAGGTAGTCGTGGGTACTGCACACGAAGAGGTGCGAGAACGAGTCCCCTTCCTTGGCCTTGCCGCCGGTGACTCCGCGCCCACCCCGCCCCTGGGCCCGATAGGTGGCGAGCGGGGTGCGCTTGACCGAACCCGAGCGGGAGACCGTGACCACCACCGTTTCCTCGCTGATCAGGTCCTCGGTCAGGAAATCCTGCGCGGAAGCGCCGATCTCGCTGCGCCGCGGATTGGAATAGCGGGCCTGCATTTCCTCGATGTCCTCGCGAATGCACTGGATCACCAGGGCGTCCTCGGCCAACAAGCGCCGATACCAGGCGATGTCCTTCTCCAGTCGATCGATTTCATCCTGGAGTTTGTGGACCTCCAGCGCGGTGAGCCGCCCCAGCCGCATGTCCACGATCGCCTGCGACTGGATCTCGGAGAGCGAGAAGGTCTCTTCCAGACGGCGCCGCGCATCCTGGGTGTCCGAGGAAGTCTTGATGATCTGGACGACTTCGTCGATGGCCTGGATGGCGATCTTCAAGCCCTCCAGGACGTGCAGGCGTCGTTCGGCCTTCCGGAGCAGGAAAGCGCTGCGCCGGCGGATGACCTCGAAACGGTGGTCCCGGTAGGCCTCGAGCAGGGTCTTCACCCCCACTTGCCGGGGACGACCCCCCAGCAACACGGTGTTGCGAATCGAATACGTGGTTTGCAGCGGGGAATGCTTGTAGAGCAGGTTCTCCACCACCGCGGGATCGCCGTCGCGCTTCAGCTCGATCACCACCCGCATCCCGCGCCGGTCCGATTCGTCGCGGATGTCGTGAATGCCCTCGATGCGGCCCTCCTTGACCGCGTCCGCGATGCGCTCGATGATCGCCGACTTCTCGCGCTCATAGGGGATCTCGGTGACCACCAGGCGGTCCCGACCCTTGCCCCCTTCCTCGTGGTGGATGCGCCCGCGCAAGGTGATCCGCCCCTGCCCTTGGGTATAGGCCTGGACGATTCCCGCCACCCCGCAGATGATCCCGCCCGTGGGGAAGTCCGGCCCCGGCATGCGCTCCATGATCTCGGCGACCGTGCACTCGGGATCGTCGAGGAGCAGATGGATGGCGGCGAAGACCTCGCTGGGGTTGTGCGGCGGCAGAGCGGTGCTCATTCCCACCGCGATCCCCTCGGAACCATTGATGAGCAGGTTCGGGAAGCGCCCCGGCAATACCACCGGTTCCATCCGGGTCTCGTCGTAGTTGCTGCGCAGATCGACGGTGTCCTTGTCGATATCGAGAAGCATTTCCTCGGCGGCGGCGGACATCCGCGCCTCGGTGTAACGCATGGCCGCGGGCGGATCGCCGTCGATGCTGCCGAAGTTGCCCTGCCCGTCCACCAGCGGAGTGCGCAAGCGGAAGGTTTGCGCCATCCGCACCAGGGTCGGATAGATCACCGACTCGCCGTGCGGGTGATAGTTGCCCGAGGTATCGCCGGCGATCTTGGCGCACTTGCGGTACTTGGCGTTGGCCCGCAATCCCAGGTCGTGCATCGCCACCAGGATGCGCCGCTGCGAGGGCTTCAAGCCGTCGCGGACATCGGGCAAGGCTCGGTCATGGATCACGGAGAGCGCGTAGGTCAGGTACGACTCGCGCATCTCCCGTTCGACGAGACTGCTCTGGATGGACTCGGTCACGGGGGCTCGCTCGGGGTTCTCGGGGGACGGTCGGGGAGGGCCGCCGGAAGACCCGCATTTCACCAGCGCGGCCCCTCGCTGGGAAGCGGAAAATGCTCCCCGAAGCCATTCGCAAGACTATTCCAACAATGAACTTATGACTGCTGGTCAGCTCCCCAGGAAGGCGGCGATCAGGCCCCCCGCGAAGAGCAGGCGGCAGAGCCCACGGACCCGCTGGGCGCGGCGCCTCCAGGGCTCGGCGCGGGCGGGATCGGCGAGCACGGATTGCAGCAGAGCGATGCGTTCCTCGACCGGGGGATGGCGCAGGGAAAGCGGCCGCCGCCCCCAGGAAAGGCGGGTCAACGCTCCGCACAGACCCACTCCCAGGATCGGCGACTGGGTCACGGCATCCAGATCGGCCTCCCGTTCGAAGGCGCGGCTGGCGAACAGGAAGGGAAGCAGTCCTCCGGCCAGGGCCGCGAGGGCGGCGGCGAAGGAAAGCTCCCCGTCGGCGGCGAAGTGGCCCAGGAAGGAACCCGCCAACAGGATCCCGCCCACCGCACCGGCCAACAGCCAAGCGGCGTGTCGGCGCCGCAAGTGGCCGAGTTCGTGGGCGACCACCCCCTCGATCTCCTGGGCCTCCAGGACCTGCAACAAGCGATCGGAGAGCAGGACCCGTCGCCAGCGTCCGAAGCCCAGGGCCACCGCGTTGGCGACCAGACCCTGCGTGGGCCAACGCAGGGCACGGGGACTCGGCCCCGGTCCCCGCCACAGGGCATCCACTCGCGCCTGCCATTCCCCGTCTGCGAAAGGAGTGGCCCCGAAGAGTCGCGGCATCAGGATCAGGGCCAGCGGCACCGCGAGCGCCAGGCCGCCGAAGTCGATCGCCACCGAAGCCAGACGTTGCAGCGCGTTCCAGTGCTCCGGATCCTCCGGCAGGAGCGCGTAGCCGAGGGCCCAGAGCTGGGCGACCAGAGCCAGCGGCAGGATGCCGAGCAGCAGCGCGCGGGTGGAATGCCAGGCGAAGGAACTGGAATCCACCGCGGAGAGGCCGAGCTGCATCGCCTCGCCGCGGCGCAGGAGGTGCTGGAGGACGAGGTAGGGAAGCAGACCGATGGTCGCGGCCAGGGCCGCCGGGAGATCCCAGTCCTCCCACAGATGGAGGCCACCGAAGGGACCGAGGAAGAGGGCGTGGGCGAGCAAGGGCAAGGACCAGAACACCCAAGCGCGGGCCTCCCAGGGGGTGCGCCGTCGGGGCAGACGCCAGCGCAGCGCCCACATCCAGGTCACGCCGACCAGGCCGATCAGGCCGATCGGATCCAAGGGCGCGACCAGCCGCGGCTCGCCGTCGAAGAAGGCCCAGATCAAGTAGGCCAGGCCCAGCGAGAGCAAGCGCGGCATCAGAGGGGAAGGGCGCGGGGGGCTTCGCAGGAAGCGGGGCCGGTGAGGAGCAGCCCCCCCTCTCCGTCCGGTTCGAGATGGAGCATTCCGCCGCGCATCACCACCGCCAGCGGCCGAGCACCGCCCCCGGTCCAGGCCACCAGGGCCACCGCCACGGCGCCGCTGCCACAGGCCGCGGTCTCCCCCACCCCGCGCTCGTGGACCCGCATCAGGAGGGTTCCCTCTCCGCCCTCCGCGATCGCCTCCACGTTGACGCCGTCGGGGAAGAGGTCCCGTTCCGCGGCGGCGGCGGCGGCGAGTTCCTCCAGATCCAGCTCCGGGAGTCCCGTGACCGGGACCACGCAATGGGGATTCCAGAAGGGAACCGCGAGCCCTCGGTGCCCGCCCCCCAGGTCCACCGCGCGCAGGGCCAGTTCGTGGGGCAGGTCGGCGGCGCGCAGATGCAGCTCCACCAGGCCGTCCTCGTCCAGCAGACGCCAGCCCACCCGGTGACCCGCCATCTCGAACTCCCCGGCGGGCGCGGCGCTCGCCAGGGCGGCGACGCGCATGCCGTTCAAACAGGCTCCACCTTCGCTGCCGTCGCGATTCCGCACCCGCAAACGCGGCGGACCACCGCCCCGCCCGGCGCCGAGGACCAGGAGGCCGTCCACGCCCTCGGCCGCGCAGAGGCGCCGGGCGGCTTCGGCTTCCTCGACTCCACAACGGAAGACCTCCCCTTCGTAGGCGAGCAGGAAGCGATTGCCGAGGCCTTCCCCGGCGGCGCAGCGCAAGGTGCTCAGGGCCTTATTCAAGCCCCTTGCGCAGGAAGTCCGCGTACTTCTCGGGGTCGGGACCGTAGCCGTCGAAACGCGATCTCACCTTTTCGCTCGCGGGATCGATGGTCAGGTAGAGCGGTTGCTGCGCGGCCTGGAAACGACTGCGCTGGAACTCCTTGTTCCAGGAACCGTGCGGCGGTTTGTCCACCCACAACTCGGCCAGTACGAAACGGGTGAGCAGTTCGTGGACCTCCGGAACCGGCATGACGTTGCCCTCCATGCGGCGGCAGTTCACGCAGGTCACCCCGGTGAAGTCCACCAGCATGGGTTTGCCCTCGGCCAGCGCGTGCAGGCGCGCCACGTGGTAGTTCTGGTACCAGGAGAGGCCCGCCGGTCCGGGTTCCGGAGCGAAGAAGACCTGGAGCTGTTCCCCATCGAGCTGGTAACGGTCCTTCAGGAGCTGTCGGGCGACCCCCAGGTCCTTCTGTTCGGCCAGCAACCGATTCACCGCGTCGGGATCGGCCTCGTACCAGCCCATGTCCACCTTGCCGTGGTCCACGCTCCCGTATTGCGGGGGCGGGAAGTAGGCCTCCAGGGCGCCGGGGAAGGGACCACCCCGCAATCCGCTGCCGATCGAGCCGGCGCCGACGAGGACCACCACGGCGAAGAGGCGACGGCGCTTGCTCGGAGCAGCCGCGCCGTGATCGTGCGGCAAGGGGTAGAGCCCGAACAGATAGAGCGCCCAGGCCAGCAGCGCCGCCGCGGTCAACACGATCACCACCGGACGGGTCAGGAACTGCCAATCCTTCACCATGTCCACGTTGGAGAAGAACTTCAAGGCGAAGATCATCTCGACGAAGCCCATCGAGACCTTGACCGTGTTCATCCACCCTCCGGCCTGGGGCAAGCGTTGCAGACCGTGGGGGAACATCGCGAGCAGGAAGAAGGGGGCGGCGAAGACCACCGCGTAGACCGTCATGCCGGCGGCGGCGTAGAACCACGCCCCCTGCGAAGCGAGGATCAGGACCGCGCCGACGAAGGCCACGGTGCAGGTGAAAGCGGTCACGCTGAAGGCCACCGCCATGACCAGGACCGGGCCGTATCCGCTCCTCTGCTGCCCCTGGGACGTGGCGCGGGAGAGGCGGCTCTGCAACCAGTTGGGGGGCTGGATCTCGTAGAAGCCCAAGAGCGAGAAGGCGAAATAGACGAACAGGGCCGCGAGGGCGGTGTTCAGCCACGGATTGGAGGCGAAGGTGTTGACCCCGGTCGCCCCGTAGATCGCGGTGATCCCCAGGCCCAGGCCGACGAAGGTCAGGACGATCCCCGCTCCGTAGGCGAAGGCGTTGCCGAGCGCGGTCCCCTTGCCGGCCTCGGCGCGCTTGGTGAAGAAGGAGACCGTGATCGGGATCATCGGGAAGACGCAGGGAGTGGCGAGGGAGAAGAGCCCGGCGCCGGCGGCGGCGAGCAAGAAAACCCACAGTCCCTTCCCGAGAGGATTGGCGGCCCCGTTGCCGAGGTCGGCGGAGGGCTGGGTCGGGCCCGCCGCGGCGGGGGCGGAGTCGCGCGTGAAGTGCAAGGGAAGCACCGCGACCGCGACCGGATCGCAGGCCTCCTCGTTGCAGGCCTGATAGGTCACTTCGATCGAGGTCTGGAAGTCGCCCGGCGCCCCCGCGGCGACCTCCAGGGGCAGGACCAGCTCTCCGCCCGGATCCAGCAGCCTGTACTCCAGGGTCATGCTGCCGATCTCCTCCACCCGCTTCACCGCGGGCTTCACCGAGCGCAGCGGGCCCGCGGCCTCGAAACCGGCGGGCAAGCTCACCGAAGTGGGGATGCCGTTCTCCGGGTCCTGGCTCATGTGATAGACGTGATAACCGGGAGGAAGGCTCAGGCTCAGGTGCAGCTCCACCGGCTCGCCCGGAGCCCCGTGGGCGGGCACGAACTCCGCTCGCAGCGCGGCCCGGCCCAGCTCCGCGGCGGGAGCGGGGGCGGCGGGGGGCGGCGCCGCCCCTTGCCGGGTGAAGGACGGCTTCAACACCGCCCGATCGGGGGGCAAGCAGGAGGAATCGTTGCAAGCCTGCCAGCCGACGCTCACCGCGACCGGGGCCTCGCCCAAGGGACCGGGACCCACCTTCAGGGGCAACACCAGGTCCCCGGCCGGATCCAGGAACAGATAGTCGTAGCTCTCGCCGCCGATCCGCTCGTGATGGGCGATCCCCGGACGAGTCGTCGTGAGCGCACCGACGCTCGTGAAGCCCTCCGGGACCTCCACCGAGACCGGAACCCCGAGATTCGGATCCTGGTCGGGGTGATAGACGTGCCAACCGAAGGGGACGTCGTAGTGAACGTGCAGTTCGACGGTGGCGCCGACGGGAGCGCGGTCCGGAACGAAACGAGCGGTGGCCGTCGTTTTCCCCTGGAGCAGGGGCGCGGCGAGCAGCAGGGCGGCGGTGAACATCGGAAGCATTCGGTCGGACGGCCGTTCTGTGAGGCGAATGGTGGGCGATACAGGGCTCGAACCTGTGACCTCCTCCTTGTAAGGGAGGCGCTCTAGCCAACTGAGCTAATCGCCCGGAGGCGTCATTCTAGAATCCCGGGGTGAATCCCGGGCTTCCCCCGCCTACCGCCGCCGCCCAGGGCGCCCTCGTGATCCGCTACCACGAATTGGGGCTCAAGGGCGGCAACCGCGCCTACTTCGAGAAGCGGCTGGTCGAGAACCTGCGCCACGCCCTGCGCGGGACGCCCGAACTGCGCATCTCGCGGATCCGGGGTCGAATCCTGGTCCGCGCCGGAGTCCCCGTCGGCCGTCTCGCCGCCACCGCCGCCCGCGTCTTCGGGATCAGCAGCCTGTCCCCCGCCGCCGAATGCGCTCCGCTCCTGGAGGACATCGCCGCCACCGCCGAGAGGGTGGTCGAAAGGGCGCTCTCCACCCACTTCCTGGGCCGCGGCGAAGTCCCCTTCCGGGTCAGTACGAACCGCGCCCTCAAGAGTTTCCCCGGCACCAGCCAGCGGATCGACGCCGAATTGGGGGGCCGCCTGCTGGCCCGCTTCCCCGTTCTGCGGGTGGACCTCCACCATCCCGCGCTGGAGCTGGAGGTGGATCTGCGCGAGGAGGGCACCTGGGTCTTCGCCGAGCGGTTGCCCGGACCGGGCGGGCTGCCCTGCGGAGTGATGGGCCGCGGCCTCTGCCTGCTCTCGGGGGGGATCGACTCCCCGGTCGCGGCCTGGCTGAGCATGAAACGCGGCCTGCGGGTGGACTTCGTCAGCTTCTACAGCTTTCCCCACGTCGGCCCCCAGACCCGGGAGAAGATCCTCCGTCAGGCCAAACTCCTGGCCCGCTGGCAACCGCGCTGCGAACTCCACATCGTGCCCTTCACGGCTTTCCAGGAAGCGATCCGGGACTCCTGTCCGGCCCCCTACCGCACCGTCCTCTACCGGCGCGCGATGCAACGGATCGCCTCCAGGATCGGTTCGCGGCGCAAGGCCAAGGCCCTGATCACCGGGGAATCGGTGGGGCAGGTGGCCAGCCAGACCCTGGAGAACCTGGCCCTGATCGAGGAAGCCTCGCGCCTGCCGGTCCTGCGCCCGCTGGTCACCTACGACAAGCAGGAAACCATCGCCCTGGCCCGCCGCATCGGCAGTTACGAGATCAGCGTCCTGCCCGCCCCGGACTGTTGTACGGTATTCCAGCCGTCGCACCCCGTGATCCACGGCCGACTGGACGAAGCCCTCGCCGCCGAAACGGCGCTCGACCTCGACACCCTGGTGCGGGACGCGGTTCGCGGCGCCGAACGACTGCACTTCCCGGAAACGGAATGACTTCTCCCTCCTCCCAATCCCTCCCCGCCTCCTTCGGGGTCTCGATCCTGCTCTCGGGACTCCTCCTGCTCGGCGGCTGTACCAAGCCCGCCCCGTCCAATCAGGACGCCATCGCCCCCACCCTGCGCCCCGACCAGGCGCCCCAGGCCACCGAGGCCAAGGTTCCGATGCCCGCGATCGCGGACCCGGGGCCGGCCGAGACCCTCTACGTCGTCCATCTCGAGGACTCCGCGGGACGGGCGGTGGCCGGGGTGATGACCGAACTCCTCTCCGCCAAACCCGAGGGACTGGACATCCGTCAGCCTCGAGTCAAGACTCGCATCGCCTCCTATCGCTCTCCGCTACACGGTCGGGTCCATTTCATGGTCCAGTCCGACAGCGAACCGAAGTGGTTCTGGGTCGGGGGCAAGGGTTTCGACCCCTTCGTCGTGGAACTGGAACCCGCCCTCGGCGGGCAACGCTACGAGCGGACGGTGAAGTGTGAAATCCTCCCCATCGCCAACTTCGTGATCGAAGACGTGGACGGCAATCTGGTGGCCAACGCCATCGTGACCATGAAACCCGTGGACGACACCGGCAAGGGCAGCAACATGGGGACCACCATGAGATCCGACGACCTCGGTGAGGTGCAGTTCTCGCGCCCCCCGGGTACCTATCTCTTCCTCGCCAAGAAGCCCAACGGCACTTGCCAACTGCGCAAACGGATCGAGTGGAAGGGGGATCCGGAGCCGATGGTCATGAGGCTGCCGGCCAAGACCCCGGGCAAATAGGGAACGGAGGCGCTCCATTCGAGAGGGCGCCTCCGTTTTGTTGGGATGGCGAGGATGACGGGACTCGAACCCGCAACCACCAGATCGACAGTCTGGTACGCTGACCAATTGCGCCACATCCCCGCACTTGGGCGGGAAAGTATAGAAGGGGTCCCAAAGGGGGTCAAGCCAGCTCGAGCTTGGCCCTTTCCCAGAGCGCGTCCATTTCCTCCAGGCTGGCTTCCGCCAGGGGTTTGCCGAGTTCCCTCTCGATGTAGCGGAAGCGCGCGGAGAAGCGTTCGATGGTCCCGCGCAAGGCCAACTCCGGTTCGATCTTCGCCTTCCGGGCCAGATTGACCACCGCGAAGAGCAGATCTCCGAGTTCATGCCGGGCAGCCCGTTCGTCGTCGCTGGCCAGGGCTTCCTGGAGTTCGGCCCATTCCTCCTCGACCTTCTCGCCCGGACCGAGCAGATCCGGCCAGTCGAAACCGGCGTGGGCGGCCTTCTGGCCGACCCGATAGGCACGCAGCAGAGCGGGCAACGAGGCCGGCACCCCGGCCAGCGCGGAAGTGTCGGCGCGCCCGCCGTCCTCCTTCTCACGCTTCTTGATCGCCTCCCAGTTGCGCAGGACCTCGCCGCTGTCCTCGACCTCGGTGGTGGCATAGACGTGGGGATGACGGCGGATCAGTTTCTGGGTGATCCCGCGGGCCACCCTGCCGGGATCGAAGCCGCGGTCCTCGGCCGCGACGCGGGCAACCATCAGGACCCCCATCAGCAGATCACCCAGTTCCTCGCAGGTGTCCTCGGCGTCGCCGCGGGCCACCGCGTCGGCGAGCTCGTGGGCTTCCTCGACCAGGTGGGGCACCAGGCTCTCGACCGTCTGTTCCCCGTCCCAAGGGCAACCGCCGGGTCGGCGCAAGGTGTCGAGGACCTGCATCAGGCGCTCCACGGCAAGGATCCATTCGCGGGGGACGGGGCGCTCTTCGGGCATGGGCTGGGATTCTAGCGTTCGGGCATCCAGACCATGCGCCGGTGCGGCCCGATGCCCTCGATCTCGAAATCCTCGCCGTTGCCGCGGAAACCACAGGAAGCGTAGAGGGGTACCGCGACCATCCGCGCGTTGCACCAAATGCCGCAGTGGGAAGCGGCGGCGTCCTCTTGCAGGGCGCGCACCAACAGGGTGCCGAGACCGCGGCGACGCCAGGCGGGATCCACCGCCATCCCGCGCAAGCGCAGCTTCCAGGGTCCGCGGGGATCGGGGCAGATCGTGGCGCAGGCCACCCCCCTTCCCCCGTCGCGGATCAGATAGTGCCGGGTGCCGGGGAGAGCGTCCTCGAGGAAGCGCGCGCTCTCGAGAGGCCGACCCCGGCGCAGATTGCGGTGTCGGAGGGGGAGGACCTCCGCCAGCGGCACCCCGCGCAGGAGTTCCCAGGGGGAATCAACGTCCATCGCCGCGCGGAGGGAGCTTCGTGAGCACGGGGGCGAGTTCCTTGCGCACGAACCACTCGGTGTAGATCTTGCAGCCCTGCGAGGAGACGTGATCGATGTCCTTGAAGTGACCCTCCAAGGGAGGATCTCCCGGAGTGTAGGGGACGAAGTCGAAATCGTGACGAGTGGCCAGATCGGCCATGAACTCGCGCCAGATCGCCAGGCCCTCCGGGGATTCCAATTCCTGACTGCGTGCGGTCCGCGGAAGCTCCAGAAAGATCACGTGGACGCCCTTCTCCTCGGCGAGGTCCAGGAAGGCCTCGGTCTCCTCGCGCATCACCGGGCCGATCTCGAAATCCTCCCAGCGCTTGGGGACGTGACCGAGCAGGACTTGCTGAAAACGCTCGTAGAGGGCACGATTGTCCAGAGTGTCGAGCTCGGGTCCGATCTCCTCCCGGATCCCGGTCATGGCGCGGATCCGCTCGGGGGCGCGCGCCAGTTCCTCCTCCGAACTCAGGAAGCCCCCATCCGCCACCGGATCGTAGGTGCTGCCCCGAACCGCCATGATCCTCTGGATCTTCCGCCGCACCGCCCGCGAATCCGGGGGCCTCATCAGGTACTGGAGGTAATTGCAAGGTCGGCGGGCGATCGCCGCCAGACAAGTCGCGGGTTCCTGACCCGCGAGCAGACTGTGCCAGATCTCCGGGAGCTGCGCGTAGCTGGTCAGGAAATGCTTCATCCGGAAATTGTGGGAGTTGAAGCGCGGGGCGTTGGCGGAGAAGACCACGACCTCGGGAGCGGGCCGATCCCGCACCAGGTTGCGGAAGATGACGTAGGCGTCACCCCCCCCCCACCC
>CAYVRL010000011.1:0-14710 GCA_964454065.1 uncultured Planctomycetales bacterium
GGCCTTGCGCGAGCGGCTGGCTTTCGCCTCCATCCTCCGCGAAGCCGGCCTCTCCGTCACCTTGCGCCGGAGCCTGGGGCGGGCGGCCGAGGCCGCCTGCGGCCAGCTCCGGCGCCGCAGCCTTCCCACGTGAACCTGCCCCTCCTCCGCCTCCTGCTCCTCGCCTCGTCGCTGGTCGGCCCCCTCGGCCCGGGCGGCGGCCACAACCCCTTCATCGACAAGTACCTGGCGACCGCGCGGCGGCACCTCTCCCAGGGGGAACTCGCGGCGGCCCGCGCCGACGTGGAGAAGGCCTTGGAACGGGACGACCAGCACCTCGGCGCTCTCCGCCTGGAGGCCGAACTGGCCGAACGGGATCACGATCTGGACGCCGCGATCTATGCCTGGTACCGCTGGCGGAACGTGGTCGCCGCGGCCCCGAAGTCCCCGGTCTCGCGCGCGGAACGGAAAGCCGTCCACCAACATCTGCTGGAGCTGGACTCGCGCGCGGATGAGTTCCTCGCTCTCCGGGAGGACTACGCCGCGGGCTTGATGGCGCTCGCCAAGGAGCATCACAAGCGGGGCCGCGACCACTCCGCGATCGAACTCTACCAGGAAGTCCTGGCGGTGGATCCCCTCTCCCGCGCCGCGCGCGACGCGATCCTCGCCATCCGCCGCGGCGGTTCCAGCGACGTCGCGGTGGAGGACGCCTACGCCGGCACCGACCCCACCGCCGGCGTGGATCCCGAATGGATCGCTGCCCAGGATGCCAAGCACCAGGAATGGGATTCGGCCTGGAAGAAGGACGGCGACAACTACCGCTATCGCACCGACGCCGGCTTCCTGATCCTCCAAACTTCCTCCATCGCGATGGAACAGATGAATCGGGCCTACCGGAAATTCTTCCGCTACAAGGAGGACGGCAGCCCGACTCCGAAGATCGAAGTCCGCATCTTCAAGAACCGCGACGAATACCTGGAGCTGGGCTCCAACCCGGTGGAGTGGTCGGGGGGACAGTTCACCGGTTCCGCGGTGGAGACCTACGTCGGCGGGGTTTCGGGCAAGGCCACGATCCTCGAAATGTATGGCACCCTCTTCCATGAAGCGGCGCACCAGTTCGTCAGCCTGACGGGCCGCGGCGGGGTTCCGGGATGGCTGAACGAAGGTTACGCGTCCTTCTTCGAGGGCACGACGATCCTCTCCAACGGCAGTGTCAAATGGAACCAGGTACCGAACTATCGGCTCTTTCCGCTCGCTGCCCGCATGGAGAAGGGTTGGATGAGTTCCGCCCAGGACGGAGTGAAGGACGATTCCGGAGAATGGGCCACCCCCGAGAAGGCTCCCTCTTTCCGAACCATCGTGAGTGGCGATTACGAGTGGGGACCGCCGTGGTACGCCCCCACCTGGGGAGTGGTGTACTTTCTCTACAACTTTCGGGATCCGGAGACCGGGAAACCCGTCTTCCGGGACGCCCTCCACGAGTACTACCTGTCCAGCGCCGCGGGGCGCGGCGACCCCATCGCCCACTTCGAGTCCGTGGTGCTCTCCAAGCAGAACGCCCCGCTCAGTCCGGTGCGCGATATCGACGCCCTGAGCGAGCTCTGGCACCAATGGATCCTGGATCTCCGGGACGAACAGCTCGGCAAACGGGTCGCTGGCAAGTCCGCGTTGCAATTCGGGGACACTGCGCGGGAAAAAGGGGATCTGGGCCTCGCCGTGGAGTTCTACGAGGATGCCTACACCCACCTCTCCGAGGATCCGGAAGTGATCTGGAAGCTGGCCCAGGCCCTCGAGGAACAGAAGTCCCTGGACCGGGCGCTGGCCCTCTACTTGCAGTTCGTACGCGAGATGGAGATGCGTGGTCAGCAAATGGACCCACGCATGGAGACGGCCCGCGAGAAACTCGTCAAGTTGGATCCGCTCTCCCGCCGCCACGACGGACTGAAGCAGGGCCTCAAGGACCGCGGCCTGGCGCTGGCCCAGTCCTACTTCGATCGCGGACTGCCGACCATGGCCCTGGAGATCGCGCGCCGCATGAGTGCCGACTTCTCCCTTTCCGACACTCTCGATTTCTACACTCGCGTGGCGCGTCGGACCGGAATCAGCTTGGCGCGGTGGAAAGTCGCTTACAACGAATTCGACCTCACGGGCTGGTCCGGCGGAGACGGCTACCGCGCCTACGGAAAGATGATCGAGGCGGACGTGGTCCCCGATCCCTCGATCGCCACGGTGGAGGGTAGCTTCCAAACCCAGGAACTGGCCGCCGACGTCACCTTCGATGCCGACTTCAGTCTGGAGGCGGAGATGCGTTTCGGGAAGGAAGCCACGCTGATGGGCCTCTGTTTCGGACGCAAGGACTCCCTGAATTTCCACGCGGTGGTGCTTCACCCCAAGGGCTATCTGGACATCAGTACTCAGAACGGTGGTCTGTGGCGGGTCCGAGACCATCGCAGCGTGAGCTTCGTCCCCGGCTGGCAGAAGCTGCGCATCGACGTGGTCGACGACATGCTGGACGTCTATCTGAACGGCCACTACGTGCGTTCCATGCAGATGCCCTCCCGCGACAGCGTGCGGGGCGGCTTCGGCTTGATTTGCGGCACCGGGGTTTGCGACTTCCAGGACGTACGCATCCTGGTCCGCGATCCCCACGATCCCGCGGCACGCATCGAGCGGGAACTGGCCATGGAGAAGATCGCCGCCCACCCCGAGGCGCGCGCTCCCGGCAGTTTCACCGGGCTGGTGCCGCCCGCACTCCATCCGGGGGAGTGGATCCAAGGCGAGTCCACCGACTTGGCCGCTCTGCGTGGCCATCCTTGCTGCTTGATCTTCTGGGCACCCTATCAAGACCAGGCCATTCCCACCACGGAGTACTACGGAGAGCTGGCCCGGCGATGGAACCCCTTGGGTATGGTGTTCTTGGCGGTGGTCAGCTCGCAGCACGGCCCCAAGGAGGTTCGCGCTTACTTGAAACTCCATCCGATGCCGGGGGTCCGCGTGGTGATGGACCACGCCTTCGAGACCTACGGGGCTTACAACCTGGGGGCCAAGGGCTTCGGCCTGCCACGGATCCTGCTCCTGGACGTGGACGGAACGGTGGTCTGGGAGGGCGACCCCGGTTTCAAGATCGGGGTGGGCTGGCAGCCCGGTTCCGGCGAGACCTTCCTCGACGGCCCCCTGCAGACCCTGGCGGATCAACGACGGTTGCGCGAACTCTCGGTCCATGTCCGGGATCTGGAGCGGGGACGGCTGCTCTACCGGAGCGGGCGCTTCCACGATGCGCTCCAGGCCCTGGCCGCCCTGGCCGGATTGGACGGCGCGGAATTCGCTCCCGAGGTCCAGGAGGCACGGCGCTTGCGCACTCGGATCGAAGCCGAGGGCGCTCAGTTGCCCAGTCTCGCCGAGGAGGCCCTGCGCCAGGGCCATCCGCTGCGGGCCGAGGCGCTGTTGCAGACCGCGAGGACCGAGTTCGCGGGCCTTCCGATCGCCGCTCTCGCCGAGGAGCGCTACGCCGCGCTCGAGAAGGATGCCTCGCTCCGGGCGGCACGGCGGGCATGGAAGGAATTCGCACGCGCGGCCAAGGATGCCTCTCGCGGTCGGGATCAGGCCACGATCCTCGGTCGTCTGGACAAGGCCGCCGCCCTTGCGACGGAGCTTCCCGAAGTCCAGGAAGCCTACCAGGCCCTGAAGGACGCTCTCTTCGGCGATTCTTGGGCCAAGGCCCTGCCCAAGGTCTGGCAGGGCCTCCAGCCGCGGGAGGCGACCTTCAGCCCAGCTCCTTCAGGGTCTCCCCAGTGATCGCGAGGCAAGCTTCGATGTCGTCGGCCCCGACCGCGAGATGGGGACGGAAGCGCACCGAACGCGAGCCACAGGCCAGGCCGAGCATTCCCGCCTCCATCATCGAGGAGAGGCAGCGGGCGCGGGTATCCCCGTCCGGCAGGTCGAAGGCCATGATCAGTCCCTGACCGCGGACCTGGCTGACCAGCTTCGGGTATTCCGCGGCGAGTTCCTCCATCCCTTCCAGCCACTGCGCGCCGCGGGCCGCCGCGTTGGCGGCCAGATCCTGTTCGCGGATCACTTCCAGGATCCGCTTGGCGCGCACCATGTCCACGAGATTGCCTCCCCAGGTGGAGTTGATGCGGCTGGAGCGCTCGAAGACGTTGTCGGGGACCAGGTCGATGCGCGGCCCGGCGAGGATTCCGCACTGCTGGGACTTCTTTCCGAAGATGATGATGTCCGGCTCGACCCCGTGATGCTGGTGCGCCCAGGTGCGACCGCTGGCGAAGAAACCGGTTTGCACCTCGTCCACCAGGAACAAGCAATCGTAGCGCTCACAACGGCCTTGCAGGGCGCGCAGGAACTCGGGGCGGAAGTGGCGGTCGCCCCCCTCGCACTGGATGGGCTCGATCAAGATCGCGGCGATGTCGTCGCCCCGTTCCGCGAAGGCGGCATCGATCTGGGCCAAGGAACGTTCCTCGGCTCGGGCTACCGCGGTCGTGGACTCCTCGGTCGAGGGGAAGGAAAGGGCCGGGCTGTCCACCCGGGGCCAGTCGAACTTCGGGTAGTAGAGGACCTTGGTCGGGTCGGTGTTGGTCAGGCTCATCGTGTAGCCCGAGCGCCCGTGGAAAGCGTGACGGAAATGGAGGATCTGGGTGCCCACGTCCGCGTCCACGCCCTTGGCTCGGTTGCGCCGGACCTTCCAGTCGATCGCGGTCTTGAGCGCGTTCTCGACCGCGAGAGCACCCCCGTCGATGAAGAAGAGGTGCCGCCAGCCCTCCGGCGCGGTCATTTCGCCGAGGGTCTGCACGAAGGCCGCCATTTCGCTGGTGTAGAGGTCGGAATTGGCGACCTTGTTGACCACCGCGGAGTGGGTGGAACGCAACCAGGCCTCGTCGCGCAAGGCGGAGGGATTCCAGCCGATCGGAGTGCTACCGAAACAACCGAAGAAATCCAGGTATTCGCGGCCGTTGCGGGCATCCACCAGCCGCGCGCCATGGGAGGCTTCGAGATCGCAAACCACCGGATAGCCGTCCACCAGCATCCAACTGCGCAGGGTTTCGTGGACGTTCTCGGGGGCGATGCCTTGGGAGGTCGCGGTCGCGTTCATGCTTGGAATCAGGGGTTGAGGAAGGAGGCCGCGAGCGGACGCTCCTCCAGGTCTTCGGGCAAGATCCGGCCGAGATCGGCCTGGAGTTCGGAGTCCGTGGCGCGAAGCACGCAGAGGAGCGGGCCACGAGCGATCGGGCGACGCAACCAGGGAGCGTCGAGGTCGGGGACGAGCAACAATCCGGGGCGCAGGCCGGAAGCGTCTCCGGTAGCCCCGCAGAGCAGGGTGGCGCCGCCGTGCAAGGCGGCCGCCACGTCCGCGGCGTAGGCGGAGGCATCCCCGGGCTGCGGCGACGCGCTCCGCAGACGACGCCGAATCTGCTCGACCAGGAGGGCGTGGACCCGGGGATGGGCCAGCACCAGCGCGGGCGGACGGGAACCGGCGGAGGCCCGCCAGTCGGCATGGATCCGCTCCGCACAGGAGGCGGCCGGGGCATCCGCGGGAACCCGCCAGAGCAGACGCGGCCCGAGCGCGCCCCCTCCTCGGAGGACGGGGGCCGAACGGACGGTCGGAGAGCTATCCTGGCAAGTCTTCATGGGTTCCCGCTTCCGATTCCAGCGCAGCATGCGGCTCCGGAGCCGAGCGGACTTCTCCCGCACCTATCGCGTGGGCGTGCGCGTCCGCGGGGGCCTCATTCTAGTCGTGGCGGCCCGCCCCGAACACCCCACCGGCCCGCGCCTGGGATTGTCGGTGGGTCGACGCTGGCACCGCTCCGCAGTGGTCCGGAACCGCCTGAAACGGCTTCTCCGGGAAGCGTTCCGCCTTCGCCAGCACGATTTGCCCGCCCTGGACCTGGTCCTGATCCCGCGGGCCCCGGCGAGCGCCTTCGACTTGGGGGCCCTGGGTGACGAGTTGGTGACACTCGCGACCCGGGCGGAACGAAGAATAGGGCGGTGAAGCACCTGCTCCAGGCTCTGGTGCGCCTCTACCGCTGGCTCCTGAGCCCGCTCCTCGGCCCCGGCAAGTGCCGTTTCACCCCCACCTGTTCCGAATACGCACTCGAAGCCCTCGAGACCCACGGCGCCCTGAAGGGCGGCCTCCTCGCCCTGTGGCGGGTTCTACGCTGCCAGCCGTTGTGCCGCGGGGGTTACGACCCGGTTCCTCCTCCACGCACCCACCGCTCCCCCTCCTCTCGCTCATGACCGCCGCCCTGCTCCTGTTCGCCGCCCTCGCCCAGACTCCGGCTGCGCCCTCCACCACCCCGCAACCGGAAACGGCAGCCCAGGAGGCGGGACTTCCGCCGCGGGAGGACCTGCGTTTCCCGGGCGAACGTCACTTCGGCGTGATCCGGCGCTTGACCACCCGCGGCGAGAACGCAGAGGGTTACTTCAGCTTCGCCGGGGATCGGATCACCTACCAGGCCACCGTCGGAGCTCGCAAGTGCGATCAGATCTATGAACTCGATCTGCTGACCGGGGCGCGCCGCATGGTCAGTACCGGCAAGGGGCGCACCACCTGCTCCTACTTCCTGCCCGACGACCACGCGATCCTCTTCGCCAGCACGCACGAGGCGGACGACGGGTGCCTGCCGCCCCCGGACCGATCCCACGGTTACGTCTGGAAGATCTATCCCCAGTACGACCTCTACGTCCGCGATCTGGATACCTGGGAACTGAAGCCCCTCGCCCACGCTCCCGGCTACGACGCCGAAGCGGTGATCAGCCCCGACGGGAAGAAGATCGTCTTCACTTCCCGGCGCCACGGGGATCTGGACATCTACCTGATGAACGTGGACGGAACCGGCATCACCCAGCTCACCGACGAACTCGGCTACGACGGCGGCCCGTTCTTCTCTCCGGATTCCACCCGCATCGTCTATCGCGCTTACCACCCCAAGGATGCCGCGGCCCAGGAACACTATCGAGAACTCCTGGATCAGGACGAGATCGAACCGATGGCGCTCCAGATCATGTTGATGGACCTGGACGGCGGCCACAAGCGGCAAATCACCCACAATCGAGCCGCCAACTTCGCGCCCTACTTCCACCCGGACGGCAAGCACATCGTCTACTGTTCCAACGAAGGCTCCCCGGATGGTCGCGGCTTCGACATCTACATGATCGACACCGAGGGCGGTGGCAAGGAAACGATCACCACCAACCCCAGCTTCGACGGCTTCCCGATGTTCAGTCCCGACGGCACGCGTTTCATCTTTGCGAGCAACCGGGCCAACGCTTCCCCGCACGAGACCAACCTCTTCCTCGCCGAGTGGATCGAGCAACCGGCGCCGAAGATGGTCGAGCGCCGCGCGAGCAGCCGGTAGGGGAGCGCCGCGCCCCCTCTACCCGTCCGCCCCGGCCCCCCACTCGAAATGCACCGGGCGTTCCACCCCATCGCCCAGACTACGGTGCACCGGACAACCCAGGGCCGCCGCTTCCAGCCGAGCGCGATCGGCCGCGGCGAGCCGCTGCGGAACCCGGATCGTGACCGGGAGGGACCCGATTCGACGTTCCGGATCCGCGACCATGTGTTTCTCCACGCATACCGTGGTGCCCCGCAGATCGATGCCGTGGCGTTCCGCGACGATTCCCATGATGGTCAGCATGCAGCTTCCGAGCGCGGTCGCGACCAGATCGGTGGGGCTGAAGGATTGTCCCCGTCCCTGGTTGTCCACCGGCGCGTCGGTATGGAGTTCGGTGCCGGAGGGGCCGTGCCGCGCGTGGCAGCGCAACGCGCCTTGGTAGGAGATCCGGATTTCCACGGCCATGGCGCCATTCTAGGGAAGAGGCGCGAATGTCCGGGACGTGGCATGGTGGTCCCATGCTCGCCGTCCTCTTCCTCCCCCTGTGCTTCGCCCAAGCCGCCCCGTCCGCGCCGAAGGTCCCCGATGGACACCTGCTCGTCCTCGACAAGTCGGAGGCCAGGGCCGACCTGATCGACCTGGAAAGCGGCAAGGTGGAGAGGAGCTTCCCCACCGGGGAGGGTCCGCACGAAGTCGCCCTCCACCCCAGCGGCAAATGGGCGGTGGTCTCCAACTACGGAGCGGAAAGCGCGGGAAGCAGCTTGAGCGTGCTGGACCTGAGCGGACCGGAAAGCCCGCGGCGGATCGACCTGGGGGCCGCGATCCGCCCCCACGGCCTGGTCTTCGGGGCCGAGGGCCGGGTGCTCTGGGTCACCGCCGAGAAGCGCGGGGAGCTCTGGAAAGTGGACTTCGCGAGCGGCAAGGTCCTCGCCCGGGTGGCGACCGGCGCGGAGACCAGCCACATGGTGGTGCGCACTCCCTCCGGACGGCTCTTCGTGGCCAACATCGGCTCGGGCAGCGTCACCCCGATCGAGGCCGACGGGCACCCCCTCCCGCCGATCCCCACCGGCGCGGGCGCGGAAGGGATTGCGGTTTCTCCGGACGGCAAGCAGTTGTGGGTGACGAATCGGGCCGCCGATACGGTCAGCGTCCTGGATCCACGAAACCTGGAACTCCTGAAGGGCTTCGCTTGTCCCAGCTTCCCGATCCGGGTCGCGATCACCCCGGACTCGCGCCTCGCCCTGGTCTCCTGCGCGCGCAGCGGTGCGATCGCCCTGTTCCGCACCTCCGATTTCGCCCCCCTGGGGCGGATCCGCATCGACCGGGAAGCGGTGCCGGAGAACGCTCGGCGCCTCTTCGGAGACCGTTTCGGCAAGAGCCCGATCCCCATCGGGCTGACCCTGGCTCCGGACGGCCGTCGCGCCTGGGTCGCGAACGCCGGCGCCGACCTGATCGCCGAACTGGACCTCCGCGAGCGGAAGGTCCTGCGCTTCCTGGAAGCCGGCAAGGAACCCGACGGCATCGTCTGGCTCCCCTGATTCCGGAGGAACCTCTCCTCCTCCGAATCCCCGCTCCTCTAGGACGGGATCCGTCCTCCAGCGGATCGGGTCAGACCTCCTGCACCTTGCCCTCGGTGGGCAGGTAGACCTTCTCCCCTCCCTCCAGGAACTCACGCGATTTCTCCTCCATGCCCTTCTCCACCGCCTCCGCGTCTCCATAGCCGTGTTCCTCGGCGTAGCGGTGGACGTCCGCGCTGATCTTCATCGAGCAGAACTTCGGCCCGCACATCGAACAGAAGTGAGCGAGCTTGGAGGACTCGGCGGGCAGGGTCTGGTCGTGAAAGGCGGCGGCCGTGACGGGATCCATCGCGAGCCGGAACTGATCCTCCCAGCGGAACTCGAAACGGGCGCGGGAGAGTTCGTCGTCCCAGTCCCGCGCGCCGGGCAGACCCTTGGCCAGGTCGGCGGCGTGGGCCGCGATCCGGTAGGCGATCACTCCGTCCTTGACGTCCTTGCGGTCCGGCAGGCCGAGGTGTTCCTTGGGGGTGACGTAACAGAGCATCGCGGTGCCGTGCCAGCCGATGTTCGCGGCCCCGATCGCGGAGGTGAGGTGGTCGTAACCAGGGGCGACGTCGGTCACCAGCGGGCCCAGGGTATAGAAAGGGGCCTCGAAACAAGTCTCCAACTCGCGGTCCACGTTTTCCTTCACGAGATCCAGAGGAACGTGTCCGGGCCCCTCGATCATGACCTGGACATCGTGCTCCCAGGCGATCCGAGTGAGTTCACCGAGGGTCGCGAGCTCGGCGAACTGCGCTTCGTCGTTGGCATCCGCCAGGCACCCGGGACGCAGACCATCACCGAGGCTGAAGCACACGTCGTAGGCCGCCATCAACTCACAGATCCGCTCGAATCCAGTGTAGAGGAAGTTCTCCTGGTGGTGGGCCAGACACCAGGCGGCGAGGATCGATCCACCGCGGGAGACGATCCCGGTGAGCCGCTGCGCGGTCATCGGCACGTAGCGCAGCAGTACGCCAGCGTGAATGGTGAAATAATCCACCCCCTGACGGGCCTGTTCCTCCAGGACATCCAAGAAGAGATCCAGGTCCAGGGCCGCCGGATCGCCCCCCGCTCGTTCCAGGGCTTGATAGATCGGCACGGTGCCGATCGGGACCGGGCTGTTGCGCAGGATCCATTCGCGGGTTTCGTGGATGTTCTCTCCGGTGGAGAGATCCATGACCGTGTCCGCCCCCCAACGAATTGCCCATTGCAGCTTCTCCACTTCTTCCTCGATGGAGGAATGGGTGGCGGAGTTGCCGATGTTGGCGTTGATCTTGGTACGGAAAGCTCGGCCGATGATCATCGGCTCGATCTCGGGGTGGCAACGATTGGCGGGCAGGACCGCACGCCCGGCCGCGATCTCCTCGCGAACGAACTCGGGATCCCGCCCCTCGCGCAGAGCGACGAAAGCCATCTCCGGGGTGACCTCGCCCCGGCGGGCGGCGTGGAGCTGGGAGTGGTTCCTCACCCCTCGCGTAACACGCTCCTCGATCCAAGAACGGCGCAACCCCGGAAGTCCGGTCCGCGGGTCGCAGCCCTGCGGGCCACTGGTGTCGTAGAGATCGAAAGGATTCCCGGTGCTGAGGTGCACCCGCCGGAAGGGCACCCGAAACCGGTGTTCGCCGTGGACGCCTTCTCGATAGAGCTTTTCGGAGCCGGGAAAGCACTCCTCGAAAGAGGGCAAGGGGGGAAGCGCGCCGACGCGCTCCTGATGACGGTTACGACTGATCTCCATGGCACTTCCTCCGCCGGTACGAGCCGGTTCAGGTTCAACGGGTTTGCTCTCAGGCACCTTGCGGCGCCACCCCAGGGCCGATCCCTCCGCGTGGACGGCAGGGGATCGCAGGGGAGTCTAACCCCGCGCCCCGCTCCAGGGAGAACGGGGATCCGCTAATCCCCCGAAGGGCGCGGGAAGAAGGTCAACGGCAGAACCACTTCCTCGCCCTTCCGGAGCACTTTCACTTCCACCGTGTCACCGTCGTGGAAGTGGGCCAGGGCATCCATGAAGTCGTAGATGTCCCCGACTTCGTATTCGCCGATGGCGCGGATCACGTCACCCTCCTGGAGCCCGGCCCTCTCCGCCGGGCCCCCGGGCGCGGTGCCGGAGATCTTCATGCCGCCGCCTTCGGGAGCGGCACCGTAATCCGGGATGGAGCCGAACCACACCCGCGCCCCGCTGACCCGCCGGTTGGCGTGTTCGTCGGCTCTCTGGGGTGCGACGTAGGCGAACTGCTCCCGCGGCGCGGCACGGAGGTCGTCCAGGAGCACGGTGACCGCCGCCCCGAGGTCCGCCATCCGCGGGTAGTCGAGCTTGTCGGCATCGTCACTGGGCTTGTGATAGTCCGAGTGCAGGCCGGAGAAGAAGAAGAGGGCGGGGATCTTGGCGTTCTGGAAGCTCATGTGGTCGGAGCCACCGCCGCCGAGACCGGAATCCTGGGGAGTATCGAGGCGTAGATCGCTGCCCCGAGCGGCCAGGGCCTCCCGCGCGTCGCGGAGGGCGGGGGCGAAGGCCGCGCAAGTATTCGCGGATCCGACGGTCATGAGGGCGTCCTTGGGCCGTCCGACCATGTCCAGATTGAGATTGCAAACCACCCGATCCAGCGGCAGGGTCGGGTGGGCGACCCAATATTCGGAGCCGAGCAGCCCCTCCTCCTCTCCGCTCCAGAGGGCGAAGAGGACCCCGCGGCCCGCGGGGGCGGACTTTCGCGTCCCCCACTCCTCGGCGAGTTCCAGCACCGTGGCGGTGCCAGAGGCGTTGTCATCGGCACCGTTGTGAACCGCGTGGACCCCCGGAGCCAGGGAGCCGTCCCCTCCCCAGCCCAGGTGGTCGTAGTGGGCGCCGACCACGATGAATCCGTCACGGGTTCCGGGAGCGAGCGCCAGGACGTTGCGGGTCCTGGCCTGGTGACGAAGGACTTCGGCGCTCAGCCGAGCCTCCGGCGCGGCGCCACTCTCCGCCTCCTCCTCCAGGCGCGCGAAGGTCTGGGGAGGAACCGTCACCACCGGAATCGGCATGGTCCCGGGCACGCCCTCGAAGGGGATCGTCGCACTCCCCCCCGCCGCGATCTCCTCGGGGTGGGTGCCGAGGACCACCCCCACCGCACCCGCGTGAGCGGCGTTGCGGATCTTCTCGCGGAGATTGCCGAGCCCGCTGTGCTGGGGGTCGGGATGGGGCCCGAACATGGAATAACGACGAATCAAGGCGATCTTGCCCGACACTCCGGCGGCGGCGAAGTCGTCCTCTCCGGTCTCGGGGACGATGGTGCCGAAACCCGCGGAAACCAGCGGAGCGGCCACGCTCGCGGTGGCGCTCGCCATCACGGTGCCCACCTCCGAGCAGGGGCGCCCATCGACCACCAGGGAGCATGCCCCGGCTTCCGGGGGCATGTCGATCCGGAACTCCTGGAACCAGCTCCCGTCGGGGCCCCCCGGTTCCAGCCCGGCCGCGGCCAGGCGCGCCGCCAGGTAGTCCGCGGCCCGATCCGCCGAGGGAGTACCCGCGCGACGCCCCTCGAGCCGATCCGAGGCCAGCCAGTCCACGTGCCCCCGCAGTTCCACCGCGCGGATCTCGGGATCCGGCGGGGCCATGCAGGAACCGAGGACCAGGAGGACCGGGAGGGCGAGCAGGGGAATCCGGAAAGGGCCGGAACGCGAGCGGGAGGGAGCGACCATGGGACGGCTCAAGGTAGACTCCCGGACCCGGATCGGCCAGGGGAGAAAGGGTGGAGGGGGTTCAGAAACCGGACACTTCCCGATCCCCGGGTCGCAAGGTACGCAGGAAGGAGACCAGCTCCACCTCCGCGCACAGGCCGCCCTCTCGGTCCACTCCCTGCACCCGGTCGGTCCGTGCGGTCCTGCCGCGGGTCCGCAAGTCGGCCTCGGCGGCGTCCAGGTCCTCGGGCCGGAGACGGAATTCGAAACGCAAATCTCCCTCGGCGGGACGCAGGAAGTCGATCCTCGCGGCGCGCAGCCAGGCCTGGAGTTGCCAGCCGCGCAAGGCCAATGCCTGCCAGTACATCAACGGGAAGATG
This sequence comes from uncultured Planctomycetales bacterium, assembly GCA_964454065.1. Taxonomy (GTDB): domain Bacteria; phylum Planctomycetota; class UBA1135; order UBA1135; family UBA1135; genus CAYVRL01. Next base: position 12,913 of record CAYVRL010000011.1, read on the forward strand.
GGATCGGCGGCGGCGTAGATGGAGCCGCCGAAGGTGCTGCCGTTGAGATTGCGGGTCCAGAGGCTGCGCTTCAGACGCACCACGACGTGGAGGTGGTCCGGAGACCAACTCAGCACCCGGCAGTTCTGGTAGAACCACGGAGGATAGAAACGGAGCGTCCAACGCAGCTTGCGCGGCGACCAGGGACGCGTGGAAGAACGAGAGAAGGGCTTCACGAGGAAAAACCGTATTCCGCCCAGCGCGCGGCGACCCGAGCCTTGACCTCCGGGTCCATCACGATCTCGTCCGGCCATTCGCGGGTGAAACCCTCCTCCGGCCACTTGCGGGTCGCGTCGATGCCGACCTTGCTTCCGTAACAAGGAGCCCGCGAGGCGTGATCCAGGGTTTCGATGGGCCCCATCGTGAATTCCAGATCGCGCTGGGGATCGATGTGATTCAGGACTTTCCAGGCCAACTCCGCGTCGTCGTGGAGATCGACGTCCTCGTCCACCACCACGATGACCTTGGTGAACATCGCCTGCCCGAGCCCCCAGATCGCGTTCATGATCTTGCGCGCGTGGCCCGGGTACCGCTTGCGGATCTTCACGTACATCAGATTGTGCGCGACTCCCTCGAAGGGCATCCGGTAGTCCAGGATCTCGGGGAACTGCTTGCGCAGGACCGGCAACAGCAGGCGCTCGATGCCCTCGGTCATCCAGCAGTCCTCCTGGGGAGGACGCCCCACCAGAGTGGCGTGGAAGATGGGATCCCGACGGTGCGTCACGCAGCTCACACGAAAGACGGGGTAGTCGTCGGCGAGACTGTAGAAGCCCGTGTGGTCACCGAAGGGCCCCTCGCGGCGCAGTTCCTTCGGGTCCACCCAGCCCTCCAACACGAACTCGGCGGTGGCGGGGACCTCCAGCGGCACGCTGCGGCAGGGTACGAGCGGCACCGGAGCCCCGCGCAGGAAACCTGCGATCAGCAGTTCGTCCAAATCCGGAGGAGCCGGGACCACACTCGCGAAACAGGTGGCGGGATCCGCGCCGATCACCACCGCCACCGGGATCTTCCCTCCCCGTTCCGCGGCGAGCTCCAGGTGCCGCCGCGCATCCTTGTGCAAGTGGGAATGGAAACCGGTCTCGTTGCGGGAATGGAGCTGCAAGCGATAGGTACCGAGGTTCCGCTTGCCGCTGTCCGGATCCTGGGTCACGCAGAGCGGAAAGGTGATGAAGGGGGCTGCGTCCTGGGGCCAGGTGGTGGGAATCGGCAAGCGACGCAGATCCACCGCTTCCCCTTCGTGGACCACCTCCTGACAGGGAGCCCGGGGCACCCGCTTGGGGAACCAACGCCCGACCTCGGCCAGCCGCGGAAGCATCCTGAGTTTCTCCAGCAGGCTCTCGGGGGGGGCCTGGTCCAGGAGTTCCTCGATCCGACGAGCGTGGTCCTCGATGCTTTCCACGCCCAGGGAGAGGGCCACCCGCCTCCGGGAACCGAAGGCGTTGATCAGGACCGGAAAGGCGGAACCGCGCACCTTCTCGAAGAGCAGCGCCCGGTTCGCGGCACCTCGCTCCTTGGAGACCCGATCGGTGATCTCCGCGAGTTCCAGGTGCGGATCGACCTCGGCCCGCACGCGGTACAGTTCGCCGGCCTCCTCCAGCACGGAGATCCAAGCGCGCAGATCCTTCGGGGCTCCCAGGGACTTGGCCACGGGAGGATTCTACGCCCGGGAAGACCTCCGGGAGCTTCAGGGAAGCCGTTGCCAGCGCAGCTCCCCCACCGTGCAGGTGGCGGACTCGACCGCTTGCAGGAGGAGCTGACG
>CAYVRL010000012.1:0-14639 GCA_964454065.1 uncultured Planctomycetales bacterium
GAAGGGAAGGGCCAGTCGGCAAAGGGAAGCGCCCAGCAGACAGGCCAGACCGAGAAGGACCCAGCGCGCGTGAGGACGCACGTAGGCCGCCAGTCGGCCCAGGAGGCGGAGATCCACCGCGCCGGTCTGGGGCTGGGGCGAGGGGGTCATCAATCCCTCCCCTCCCGCGGAGCTTCGGCCCCGCTCTCCAGGTCCTCGGCGAGGGCTTCACGCTCTCGCTGCATGCGGTAGAGGGCCGCGAAGCGACCCCCGGCGCGCAGGAGTCCCTCGGGCGTTCCCTCTTCCACCAAGCGCCCCCCTTCCAGGACCAGGACGCGGTCGGCGGCCAGGACCGTGGCCATGCGATGGGCGACCAGCACCACCGTCCGGCCGCGGAAGAGGGGGCGCAAGGAGTCGAGGATCTGTTGGGAACTCCGCGCATCCACCGAGGAGAAGGGGTCGTCCAGCAGCAACACGCGAGGCCGACGCAGGATCGCTCGGGCCAGCGCGGCGCGCTGTCGCTGGCCGCCACTCAGACTCATGCCGCGCTCTCCGACCAGGGTGTCGATACCCTCGGGAAGTTGCACCAGATCGGTTTCCAGGCCCGCACTGCGGAGTGCCTCCAGCACCTCCCCGTCGTCGGCATCGCCGCGCCCGAGGGCGATGTTCTCGCGTAGGGAAAGGCTGAAGAGGAAGGGATCCTGAGCGACGTGGGCCATGGCCCCGCGCAGATCGGCGAGGCCGAGGCGGCAATAGTCCTCGCCGTCCAGGAACAGGGTGCCGGGCGGTACCTCGAGCTTCCGGGCGAGGGCACGCAGGAGGACCGACTTGCCGGCTCCCGTGCGACCCACGATGCCGACGAAAGCGCCCGCGGGGACCGTGAAGGAAAGCCGATCCAGGATCTTCCGCCGACCGCCGTCGCGGTTCTCCAGCTCGATCGTCAGCTCCCGCACCTGGAGTTCGCCGCCACCGGAGGGGAGGGGCCGGGGTCGGGCGGGGTCGGCGAGGGTGGGGACCACCTCCAGGAGTTCTCGTAGGCGCCCCAAGGCGGCGGCACCCCGTTTGAGGGTCGAGATCACGAAACCCAGCACCGCGGTCGGACCCGCGAGGAGCTGGAGGTAGAAGAGCATCGCCACCAGTTGTCCCAACGAGGTGCCATCGCGAGCCATGGCCATCGGCCCGGCGGCGAGCACCAGCAGCACCCCGAGCGCTCCCAGACCGGCCATCATCGCCTGCAAGCTGCCGCGGGCCCGGGCCAGTCCCAGATTGAGTCGCCGGAACTCCTCCGCGCAGCGCTCGAAGCCGCGCCGATCGAAGTCCTCGAGGGCGAGACCCTTGATCACCAGTTGACCGCTCAGGCTCTCCTCCACCTTGGCCCCGAGCGCGCCGAGCGCTTCCTGGGTGGCGCGGGAGCGTTGCTGGATGCGGGTGGCCAAGCGCCGCGCGAAGTAGAGGGCGGGCGGGAAGGGCAGGATGCAAAGCAGCGTCAGCGACACGCTGATTCGCAGCATCATGCTCAGACAGACGGCGTAGAGGGCGACGGTCTCGGCGAGATAGAGGATCACCGGCCCGCACAGTGCTTGCACGTTGCGCACGTCGTTCACGCAACGGGACATCAAGTCGCCGCTGCGTTGCCTCTCGTAGAAAGAGGGTGGGAGGCGGAGCAGGTGGGCGAAGACCCGCTCCCGCAAGTCGTGGACGGCGTGGCGACTGGCACCGAGGATCAGGATCCGGCTGGTGGTGCGAACCAGGCCTCCGGCCAGGGCGAACAGGACGATCTCCAGAGCCGCGCGAGCCAGGAGCGGCCCCACGGGCTGACCGTCGGCGAGCCCGGAGGGACTCCCACCGGTCCGCAGGAGATCGATGGAACGCCCCACCAGATGCGGCACCACGACGCGCAGGAAAACCGCGGCGAGAATCGCCGCTCCGCCGACCAGGTAGCGCCCGCGGCGGCGGCGCAACAGGGGGAGCAAGAGGTGGAATTCGCGCACGCGGACCGACGGAGCGAAACCCGCGCCCTAGATCGCGAAACCGCCGGTGCGCAAACCCACTCCCAGGATCACCATCAGAACCGCGATCACGGTCACCGGCACGATGTGCCAGGCGAGGGCGTGGAGCCGACTTTCATCCAGCTGGGGAAGGACCCTCAGCCGTGCGTGAGCCGCGAGCAACACCGTCAACGTCAATAGGGCGAGCTTGGCGAAGACGTGATCGGCGATCACGCTCTGGAAACGGAACCAGTCCGCCATGTTGGGCAGGTAGTGCAAGGCGAGCATCGGCCCGGTCAGGACCTGAACCACCAGGGCGGGGATCCCGAGCTTTTCGAAGCCCCGTTCGAAGTCGGCCACGATCCGGGGGTCGCGGGCGCGCAGTGCGCGGGGGAGGACCGCCAGGCACAGCACCAAATGGCCGCCCGCCCAGATGCAAGCGCCCAGGACATGGAACAGGAGGAGTAACGAGAACATGAGCGGCTCGCATCCTAAACCCGCCCTCACCCCCGATCTCACCCCGTTCCCTACGGCTACTTCCACGGGCGCTCCGTGGTCCACACCGACCGCGAATTGAGTCCGGTGAGCAGCGGACACGACGGGGGGAACACGGGTCGCCCACCTTCGCGGTCTACCTGCTGACCGATGCAGGTCTGGCCATTTCGGAGTAGAAAGGAAGGGTGAGGCCCACATCCCTCCACCCCCCGATCCTGCTCCTCCATCGCCTGCTGCCCACGGCTCTGCTCGCGATACTGCTTTCCTCCTGCGGTCGGCACGCTCCGGTCCAGCCCTCTCCCTCCCCTTACTCCATGGATGGTCTGCCCGCCTACCTGGTCGACGCCGTGGCCGCCCCACAACGCAGCCTCCGGGACCGCCGCCGGGATGCCGATCGCCGCCCCGCCCACGTACTGGCCTTCTTCGGGCTACGCCCGGGCATGGAGGTCGCCGAGTTGATGGCGGGTGGCGGCTACTACGTGGACATCCTGGCCCGCGCGGTCGGTCCCGAGGGCGTGGTCCACGTGCAGAACAGCCCGTACGTGTTACAGCGCTTCGCCGAGAAACCCCTGAGCAAACGTTTGGCCCGCCTGGAAGCCGACGGCATCCACAACCTGGTCCGCCACGACCGCCCCCTGGAGGACCCCGGCCTTCCCCTCGGCGGACTGGACCTGGTCCTGCTCAACCGTTTCTACCACGACACCTACTGGCAGGAAGTGGATCGGCCCGCGATGCTCCGTGCGATCTACGACGCCCTCGAACCCGGCGGAGTCTTCGGAGTCGTGGACCACCGCGCCCGGGATGGGGTCGGCTCCCGCGACGCGGAGCGCCTGCATCGCATCGACGAGGCCCTGGTCGAAAAGGAGATCCTCGCCGCGGGCTTCGTCCTGGATGCCGAGTCGGATCTGCTCCACCACCCCGAGGACACCCGGGATTGGAGCATTTTCGCCGACGACTCCGCTCGCCGGGACCGCACCGACCGTTTCGTCCTCCGCTTCCGCAAGCCCCTGAAACCATGATCCTCATCGCCCCGCTGTTGTTCGCGCTGCTTCCCCAGGCTCTCGAGGACCCCGGCAGCCATCCCGCGGGCTGGCGCTCCTTCTCCTACACCGATGCGGCCACCGGTCGCCACGAGTACGGACGGATCTACTACCCGGCCCTCGCATCGGGACGAGACGCCCCGGCGGATCCGGCCGCCGGTCCCTATCCGGTGGTGGCCTTCCAACACGGCTGGTTGGGAAGTCCCTCCGACTACGACAGCCTCTGTCTGCACCTCGCGAGCTGGGGTTACTTGGTCCCCTCCACCGGCACCGAAACGGGCCTCTTTCCCGACACCCACCAGTACGCGGCGGACACGAAGTCCATCCTCCACTGGGTGGAGGCCTCCTCGGCCGATCCCCTGAGTTGGCTCTCCGGCATGGCCGCCCCCGGGGACTGGAGCGCGATCGGCCACTCGATGGGCGGTGGCACCCTTTCGCTCCTGATCGCGATCGAGCCGCGTGTGAGCACGATCATCGGCCTCCAGGCGGCCGCCGCCGATGCTTCCGGCAATGGCGCGATGGCCTCCTTCCCTGGCGCCGTCTTCATGATCGCCGGCTCCGTGGACCGGATCGTGCGCCCCGCCACCGTCCACCACTGGACCGATCTGGCCGATCCCACGCAAGGGGGAAACAGCCGCCGCGACCTCTACTGGGAGATCCAGGGCATGGGCCATCTCGGACCGACCGACACCCCACCCACGAACGAACGGATGGCCGCCGGGGAGCAATCCCGCGTCCACCGCCGCCTACTCACCGGCATCCTGGAAGCCGAACTGCGCGGTCGGGAGGAATGCTATCTCGACCTGCTCGGGGAGGGCGTGGACTTCCCCGCCGACCGGGAATCCGTCTGTGCCGAGCCGATCCTCTGGGCCGCCCCTTCTCTCGCGACACTCGGCACGGTCGACTTCGGGCTCGCTTCCATCCCCGCCACCCTCGGACTCCGCGCGGCCTCCTTCGTCCCGGCTTCCATCCCCACCGCCTACGGCACCCTCGGCCTCTCTCCCGGCGATCTGCTGATCCTGGACCAGAGTCCCCTCCCCGCCCAGGGCTGGATCGAGACTTCCTTCCCCTCCCGTCCCACCTGGAGCGGCCGGATCGCCTTTTTCCAGGCCCTCGGTCGACAGCGCCTCACCCGCACCGCTTCCCTCGCTCTCCCCTGAAGCCCGCTCCTCGATTTCCTCCACGCAACCCTCGGGGTTTGGTACCAAACTGGCACCTGATTCCCTGGCGCCCACCACGCCCACGAACCGGTTTCCGGGACCATCCACGCCCCCCCACGGAGTCTGGCATCATCCCGTGGAGGTCCCAAGCTGCGGATCCCCGCCCGGGTAACCTGCACCAGGCGAAGCTTGGCCTGCCGAGCCAACCGCGCAAACCACCATGGCCCCGCGCAAACCACCATGGCCCCGCGCACTCCACCAACGCTCCCGCGCACTCCATCAGGACCTCCCGCGCAAGCGGTCGGCAAACCACACGAGCGGCCAACGAACCCGCGCGGGGAATCGCGCGGCTGGTCTCGAGCATCCCGAAATGGGCGAGGGCAGAACTCGGACCTCCATTGGCTGAGGCCAGACTGGTCAGCCCGGGGAGGGGAAAGGTCTTCCTGGGCCATGCCTGGTGCCGATTTGGCACCCGATCCCGAAGGCTGCGAAGAGGAACTCCTTCCAGGCGCTCAGGGGCGCGAGGAATCCGCTCGCAGGCGAACCACGAAGGCGGGCAGCAGGTTGACCGGGACGAAGGTGCGGGATCCCTGGTGGCGGCGGTAGAGCCACTGCTCGTGAGCCCGGACCCGGCGCAGACGACGGCGGCTTTGCTTGCCACGGAAGAGGAGTTGGACCTCACGGGGGCCGCTGTACTCGAAGTAGGCCAGCTCGCCGTTGCGAGCCAGCAGGTCGAGCATCTTGCGAAAGACGACTCGGACCTTGGCGCTTTCGAAGTTGGTGAAAGGCAGCCCACAAACGATGAAGTCGAAATCGCCGGGAAGTTGGATGTCCTCGATCGCCCCGTGGTGGAGGACGACTTCGGTGTGGGGGTGGGCTCGTCGATAGGGAACGAGATACCGTTGGGCCAAGGAACGCGCGAAAGCGGGGTTGATCTCCACCAGGTGGAAGGAATCCTGATGATCGAGGTCGGCGAGGATGCGGCGCGTGAAGGCGCCGGTGCCGGGACCGACTTCCAGAATGCGCCGCGGACCCCGGTGTTCGCGCAGCGGGCGCGTGATCTCCCGGGCCAAGAAGGCCGAGGAGGGGAGCACGGCGCCCACTTGGCGATTGTGGGTCAAGGCTTGACTCAGGAAGGTCAACATGGGGGAGCGGACGGGGATGGGCGTGGGATGCGGAGCCACAGGATAGTCTTGGTGGGAGGAAGCTGAAGCCGGATGCGCGAAATCCCCCAATTCCGTGGCGCCTTGGAAGCACGGATCCCGCTGGCGGATCCGGGACCAGGGCATCGCTGGCTGGTGGAGGTGGCCGCCTGTGCCGGCCGCGGGCAAATGCGTCTCGGAGACCAGTGGACGGCTCGTTTCCCCTGGTCCTGGACGCCAAGGCGCTTGCGACTGCCCAGGACCCCGGACGGGACCCTCCTCCACTGGGAGGTGGAAACGGAGGGAGTGGAAGCGGCCTGCGGGCGGCCCTTCCTGGCCGAGATCGGGCAGCCTCCGCGGGGCGCCTGGGCCGGGGTCTTCCTACGCCGGACCGGACCCGCGGCCTTCCTCTCCCGCCCCCGAGTGCGACTGGAACCAGAGGGTTGGCACGTGGATTGCGACTGGGAGGGCCCACCCGACACGCGGGTGGTGGTCCATGGGCCCGCGCAGTTGCCCCGCTGGAGTCCGGAGGAACCGGAAAGGGCTCGGATCCGAGTGGAGCTCTGGGCCGGGGGACGACTCTCGGATCGGGAGCTGCTCTGGGGGGCGAGGCGGGAGTTGCGGGCGGAGGGTGAGCGGCTGTCGCTGGAGGGGCATCCCTTCCGGATCCGCGGTTTGCTCCACTGGGGAGCGTGGCCGGACGGACCGGGACCGGATCCTCCGCCCCGCAAGCTCCGCGGTGAGTTCCGCAGCATGCGGGCACGGGGCTTCAACCTCCTGAAATGCTGTCTCTGGCTACCCCCGCACCGCTTCCTGGAAACCTGCGATCGGGCGGGGATGCCCCTGTGGATCGAGTATCCGCTGTGGCGCAAGGCGCTGGACGCGGAGGTGGCCGACGACTTCGCGGCCTTTTTCGCCCACGACTCCTCCCACCCCTGCGTCCTGATCCGGAGCCTGAGCTGCGAGAACGACGAGAGGGATCCGAAGACGGCTCGGGAACTGGTCGCGGCGGCGCGGGCCGCGGCCCCCGGAGCGTTGGCGGAGGACAACAGCGCTTGGTTGGGCTGCACGCACGCAGCCGACTTCCATGACGAACACCCCTATCTGAATTGCGCGCAGTGGCCCTTCTTCCTGGAACGCACCCGGCGAGCCCTGGCAGGTCTGCCCCGGAAACCCCTCCTGCTCGGCGAGACCCTGGCGGTTGACGCTCCAGCCGGGGACCGGGCCGCCCGGCGCTTGGCCATGGCGGTACGACGGCGACAGATCCGGGAACTGCGGAAAGTCTTCCCCGAGGCCGGCTACGTCCTTTGCGCAGCGCGAGATCTGGCGTCCGCACCGATCGGGGTGCAGGACCGGAACGGGCGCTGGAAGGATCCTCCCTCGGCCTGGGCTTGGCAACGCGAGGCGTCGGAAAGCACGCGGAAGACGGTCTTCCCCCGTCCGCTCCCGCCAATGCCGGAGGTCCGGTTCGTATCCGTCCTGGACCCGGAAGTCCTGGCCTACCTCCGCTCCGGGGGAACGGTGTTGCATCTCGCCGGTCCCCGAGCCGGCTCCTGGCGGGCCCCGGAATGGACCTTCTGGAGTGCCGCCGTGGAACTTCGGGGCGGAGCCCGGGACCGGCCCCTGGCGTCCCTGTTGCGCCGGGAAGCCTTGCTGGACCTCCTCTCCGGGCGGCGCCTGGTTCCGCACCCAGGGATGGAATCCTGGGTCGGCATCGCCGATCTCCACGACGCCCCGACGCCACGTCCTCCCGCGGCCCTGGTGCTGGTGGGACGGGTGGGGCGGGGCCGCCTGATGGTCAGTTCCCTCCGCCCCGACACTCCAGCGGGCCGACGCGCCCACCAGCTCCTGGCCCATCGTCTCCTGCGCACCCCCGCATCCGCTCTCTCCCGCGCCCTCCTGCCCCCACCACCGCGCAGCTTCCACCTCAGCGGCCCCTGGGAACTCAGCGGCCCCACGGTCCGGGGCGGTCGCACCCTCGTCCGAGTCGGCACCCCTCTCGCCAACCAGGGTGCCAACCTCTTCCAAGGCGAGGCCCTCCTGCGCGCTCACTTCACCCTCCCCGCCGACTGGACCGGCCCCGTCCTCCTCCACGCCACCGCCATCGCCGACGGCTGGCAACTCGACACCAGATGCCGGGGATCAGGTGTCAGCTTCCACGCCCGCTTCGGCAACCTGGACGGAACCTGGGACTCGGGGCGGGACATTCCACGAACCCTGGATCTGAGCGGGCGAATCCTCCCCGGAGTCCAGGCCCGGTGGCAACTACGGGTCCAGGACCACCGCGGGGCCGGAACCCTGGTCGGCCCCCTCTACCTCTGCGATCGGCCCCCCGAGTCCAGCCCCCTCGGTTGAAAGGAGGAAAAACCCTCCTTACCATTCCACGCCTCTTCCGTAAGGAGTGCCCTCCGGTTCGGTATCCCTCCGGAGTCCCCCGCAACCACCACCGCGAGCGAAAGCCCGCTGGAGGAACGACATGGAGATCTTCCTCGAGGCCCGCGGCCTCAAGAAATCCTTCGGTCCGATCCTGGCCGTCCAGGACGTCCGGCTACGCGTCGATGCCGGGGAAGTCGTCGGCTTCCTGGGCCCCAACGGCGCGGGCAAGTCCACGACCATGAAGATGGTCACCGGCTTCCTGGAACCGGACGCGGGGACCGTCACCGTCTGCGGCACCGACCTCCAGACCGACCCCCTGGAAGCCAAGTCGCGGATCGGCTACCTGCCCGAGGGCGCCCCGGCCTATCCCGACATGAACGTGGCGGAGTTCTTGGACTTCATCGCCGCCATCCGTGGTCTGGACGGTGCCGATCGGCGCCAAGCCCTCGACCGCGTGGAGGAGCTGGTCCATCTCGGTCCGGTTCTCCACCAGAGCATCGAGACCCTCTCCAAGGGCTTCAAGCGGAGGGTGGGATTGGCCCAGGCGATCCTCCACGACCCGCCGGTCCTGGTCCTCGACGAACCCACCGTCGGCCTGGACCCCAACCAGAAGTTCGAGATCCGCCAACTGATTCGCGAGATGGGCAAGGAGAAGGCCATCGTCCTCTCCACCCACATCCTGGAGGAAGTCGAAGCGGTCTGCACCCGCGTGGTGATCATCAACACCGGCAAACTGGTCTTCGACGGCAGCCCCAGCGAATTCGACGGAATGGCGCCGCCTGAGGTCGAGAAGAACCGCCTGGACTACGTCTTCCGAGAGATCACCACCAGCGATACGGCACTCGCTGCCGGGGAGGCCTCGCGATGAGTCGCGTCCGCACCGTCTGCCGCCGCGAATTCGCCGGCTACTTCGCCACCCCGCTGGCCGCGGTCTTCCTGGTCATCTTCCTGGCTCTGGCCGCGGTCTTCACCTTCAAGCTCGGGGGTCTCTACGATCGCGGGCAGGCCGACCTGCGCCCCTTCTTCCAGTGGCACCCCTGGCTCTACTTGTTCCTGGTGCCCGCGATCGCGATGCGCATCTGGTCCGAGGAGCGCCGCCTGGGCACGGTGGAACTCCTGATGACCCTCCCCGTCCGCTCCTGGGAACTGGTCCTCGGCAAATTCCTGGCCGCCTGGTCCTTCGCCCTGGTGGCCCTGGCCCTGACCTTCCCCATCTGGGTGACCGTCTCCTGGCTGGGCAACCCCGATCAAGGCGCGATTCTCGCCAGCTATCTGGGGAGTGCACTCATGGCCGGTGGTTTCCTGGCCATCGGATCCTGTCTTTCGGCCCTCACCAAGAACCAGGTCATCGCCTTCGTCCTCTGCGTGGTGGTCTGCTTCGGTTTCCTGCTGAGCGGCTTCCCGATGGTCCTGGACGCCTTCCGCGGCTGGGCCCCCACCGCGCTCGTGGACGCGATCGCGGGCATGAGCTTCATGACCCACTTCGAAGCCCTCTCCCGGGGCGTGATCGACCTTCGGGACGTGGTCTTCTTCCTCTCGGTGATGGTCGCCTTCCTGGCTGCCAACACCCTGATCCTGGATTGGAAGAAGGCGGACTGAGGCGGAGACGAAACGATGAAGAAACGCAATTCGGCACTGGGTGGAATCCTCGCCATCCTCGGTCTCCTGTTCGCGGTCAACGTGCTGGCCACTCTCGGCCTGCGCGGCGCCCGGCTGGACCTCACCGAAGGGAAACTCTACTCCCTCTCCCCGGGTACCCACCAGATCCTCGCCGCGATCGACGAACCGATCCACCTCGACTTCTACTACTCGTCCGCAGCCGCGGAGGGGTTGCCGCAGTACCGCAACTACGCGGAGCGGGTTCGGGAGTTCCTGGAAGAGATGGTCGCGGAATCCCATGGCAAGCTGCTGCTCCAGGTCTTGAATCCGGAGCCCTTCTCCGAGGCCGAGGACGCCGCCGCCGCCGCGGGCCTCTCCAGTCTCCCGGTGGACGGCGTCGGCACCAAGCTCTACTTCGGACTGGTGGGACGCAACGCCGTGGACGACACCGAGACCATCGGCTTCTTCGATCCGTCGCGGGAATCCTTCCTCGAATACGATCTGACGAAGTTGGTCTATTCGCTCACCGAGCACGAGAAGCCCACGATCGGTCTGCTCACTTCGCTCAAGGTGGACGCGAGCTTCGATCCCCAGAATCCGGGACGGCCCACCAGGGCCTGGCAGTTCTTGACCCAGATGCGGCAGCTCTACACGGTCGAGACCATTCAGCCCACCGACGCGGAGATCCCGGACGACGTGGACGTGCTCCTCCTCGTCCACCCCAAGGGCCTGGGCGATGACATGCTCCACGCCATCGACGATTTCGCGGTGGACGGGGGGCGCATCCTCGCCTTCGTGGATCCCTTCTGCGAAGCGGACCCCGCGGCCTCTGGAGGCATGTACGGCCAGCCGCAGGGGGGAAGCCCCACTTCCGATCTGGGACCTCTCTTGAAGGCTTGGGGGGTGGATTGGAACCCCGCCAAGGTGGTCGGGGACCGGACCTACGCGCAAAGGGTCCGCGCCCCCGGACATCGAGGGCTGGGAGTGGTGGACTACGTGGCCTGGCTGGGGCTGCGCAAGGCGGCCTTCGCCGCCGATGATCCCACCTGCAGCGGTCTATCCCAGATCAACCTCGCCTCCGCCGGTGCCTTTCAACGGGTCGAGGGATCGGAGTTGAAGTGGGAGCCCCTGCTGCAATCCAGCGCCGACTCGATGCTGCTGGATTCCTCGCAGCTGCGCTTCATGCCGGACCCGGCCCGCCTGCTCGCCAGCTTCACTCCGGACGACAAGACCTACGATCTCGCGGTACGCATTTCCGGCCAGGTGGATCGCGCCTTTCCCAAGGGCGACGAGGACGAGGCTGCCGAAAAGGACGATCGAGCCGCTCCGGCGCGGATCATCCTGGTCGGAGACGCGGACATGCTGCGAGACGACCTGTGGATCGTCGAACAACGGCTCGGTCCGGTTTCCCTGGGCTGGCAGATGATCGCCGACAATGGCAACTTGCTGCTCAACGCCTTGGAGCTGCTGGGCGGCAACGATGCCCTGGTCAGCTTGCGCGGCCGCGGCAGCTTCGAACGGCCCTTCGAAAAGGTGGAAGCCCTCCGCCAACGGGCCGAGGCCCGCTACTTGCAACGCGAGCAGGAACTCCAAGACCAGATCGACCAAGGCCAGCAGCGCATCGCCCAGTTGCAACGGGACAAGCCCGGCAGCAGCAAACTGATCCTCTCTCCCGAACAGGAGAAGGAGATCCAGAAGCTGGAACAACAGATGCTGGACGCTCGCAAGGAACTGCGGCAAGTCCGGCACGGGCTGAGCGAGGACATCGACGCCCTCGGGACCCGCCTTCTGGTCTTGAACGCCGCGATCTGGCCCCTGCTGGTGGCCCTCGGGGTACTGCTTTGGCACCTGCGCCGCCACCGTGGTCGCCGACACGCTTGAACGGAGGACTCCCGATGAACTCGAAGAAGCTCAGCATCCTGTCGGTCCTCGCGGTGGTTCTGCTCGCCGCCGCTTACTTCCTGCACTCCACCCGGCAACCGGTGACGACTCCCGGTGGCCACGGCCTTTTCCTTCCCGAGTTCAAGGCCCGTCTCAACGACGTCACCCGGGTCCGGCTCGCCCAGGGCGAGGACGTTACGGAACTCGTCCTGAAGGACGACACCTGGGTCTCCCCCGACCATTCCGATTACCCGATCAAGGTCGAGAGACTGCGGGAATTCCTTCTCCACGTTGCGGGCCTGAAGGAGATCGAGGCGAAGACCAGCAATCCCGATCGCCTGGTCTCGCTGGAGCTGGAGGATCCTACTCAGGAAGGAGCGAAATCGCGCTCCCTGCAAGCATGGGCAGGAGAGGACCAGATCCTCGACCTGGTCCTCGGAAAGACCCGTTGGTCCCCTACCCAGGGGATCTACGTGCGCCGCGCCGGGGAAGACCAGGCCTGGCTGTGCGAGGGCAAGGTCAACTTCGACGCCAAGAGCAAGAACTGGTTCGATCGGCAAATCGTACGCCTCGGCCAAGACAAGATCCGGGAAGTCGTGATCGAGAGAGCCGGAGAGCAACCCCTGCACATCCATCGCAAGACCAAGGAGGATCCCTGGGAACTCGACGAACTCCCCGAAGGGAAGGAGCTGAAACCCGGCAATCCCCTCGGTCAAGTGGCGGGAAGTCTGAGCTTCCTCAGCTTCGATGACGTGAAAGCGGCCAAGGGAGTCGAACTCCCTGAACAGCCCGCGGTTCGCACTCGTTTCACTGGTTACGACGGCCTGGTCGTGGAAGTCTCGCAGTGGAAGATCGCTGACGAGACCTGGTGCACCTTGCGCGCTTCCAAGGCCGAACCCTCGGAAGGAGTGGACGAGACCGTCAGCGACGACACGATCGCGGAGGACCAGAAGGAATGGGATCCCTGGCTGTTCCGTTTCCCGAAGTACGACCTGGACACGTGGAGCCGCTCGGTGGCGGATTTCCTTCCTCCCCCTCCTGAACCCACGGAGGAAGAGCAGAAGGCCCCGGAGGCCGAGAAGACCCCGGCGGACTCCCCCCAGGACGAGCAGGACGGCTGAACGGTCCTCTCCCCCTTAAACTGGGGGAATGGATCCGATCGATTCCGACTCGACCCAGGAGGAATTCCTCCGCGCTCTCGCGGATCGGAAGGATCAGGGGGCTTGGGAAGCCTTTTCCCACCGTTACGGAACCCTGATCCGCAACTTCGCGGGCTGGTGTGGCCTTTCCCCCCCGGACTGCGACGACGTGGTCCAGGACGTCTACCTCGGCCTCATCCGTGTCCTTCCCGAATTCCATTACGACCGCAACAAAGGTCGCTTCCGCGCCTATCTGAAGACTGCGGTGGTCCATGCCGCCTCGGCCCTGCGCAAGAAGCACGCGGGGGCGCCCCTTTCGCTCGATCGGGTCGCTCCCCCCGCCGCTTCCTCGACCTCCACCGACGGAACGGGGGTCGCCGAATCCGAACTCGACCGGGCTTGGGAGAAGGAATGGCGTGAACACCACGTCCGCCGGGCCATGGAACGCGTGCAATCCATGTTCAACGGCAAGGACCTGGCCGCATTCGAACGCTCGGTGGTCCAAGGCCAGAGCGGCGCGGTCGTGGCCCGGGAACTCGACCTCTCCCGCGAGCAGGTCTATCAAGCCAAGAGCCGCGTCATGAAACGGGTCAGGGAACTGGTCCGACAGCAGATCGAGGAGGAGGGTTGAGCCGCTCGGGATCGGATTGGACCGAGGACGAACAGGGCTTCCTCGACACGGTCCGCCAGGCCTGGACGCCACGACTCGTTCCTCCCGAGATCGACGGTTATGAACTCCGCGGAGAACTCGGTCGCGGCGGACAGGGCGTGGTTTACCGGGCTCGACAACTCTCGACGGGTCGCGAAGTCGCGGTGAAGGTCCTGGATCCGGAGGTCTCGAAGCGTCGTGATCGGCGCTTCGCGGTGGGACTGGAACTTGCCGCGACTCTCCAGCACCCGAACATCGCGGTCATCCACGACCGAGGGGCGACCCGTGACGGGCGCCCCTACCTGGCGATGGAACGGATCGACGGGGTCTCCCTCCGCGAGCTCGCCCCCGCCGGAGGCCCCGGCCCGCTCGCAGACTTGCCGAGTACCCTGGAACTCTTCCGCCAGATCGTGGATGCAGTCGCCTACGCACACCGCCGTGGGGTGATCCACCGCGATCTCAAACCTGGCAATGTTCTGGTCGATGCCGAAGGGCGACCGAAGGTGATCGACTTCGGATTGGCTTGCGCCCTCGACGGGCTCGGCCTCTTGAACGCCAACACTCGTACCGGAGAGGTCCTCGGCAGCCTCGCCTGGGCGGCTCCAGAACAGCTCGAGGGGCGCAAGGAAGATGTCGATGCCCGCGCCGACATCTACGGCCTCGGCGGAATCCTCTTCTACCTCTTGACCGGGGAGGCCTCCC
Organism: uncultured Planctomycetales bacterium; assembly: GCA_964454065.1. Classification (GTDB taxonomy): domain Bacteria; phylum Planctomycetota; class UBA1135; order UBA1135; family UBA1135; genus CAYVRL01. The sequence goes on from CAYVRL010000012.1 coordinate 14,151, forward strand.
GGCGCCCGAATGCCTCCGTCACCGCGACCCTGCGGCAGATCGCCATCGGGCGCCCGCCCGATCTGCGCGCGCGGCGCCACGCGATCGAGAAAGCGCGCGGCCTGAGCCGACTCCACATGCCCCCGGACCTGGCCGCGATCGTGCGCCGGGCTCTGGATCCGGATCCGGCCGGGCGCTATTCCACCGCTCAACAGTTCGGAGAGGACCTGGACCGCTTCCGCGCCGGCGCGCCCGTCATCGCCCTGCGCCAGCGACCTGGCTATGTATTCCTCAAGACCCTCCGCCGCCACAAGCTCCGGACCGCGGCGCTGGCGGCTTCGGCCCTGCTCCTCCTCGGATCCTCCTGGTACTTCTCCTGGCAACGCGATCGAGCCCGGGCCGCCGCCACTGAGCGCAGCGCGCTGCTGGACGAAGTCTTGCGCACGTACCGAGTGATGCTGAGCACCGCGGTGGACGGCACGGTCCGTCTGGCCGGCGCCGGGCCCATGC
>CAYVRL010000013.1:0-14339 GCA_964454065.1 uncultured Planctomycetales bacterium
ACTCCTTCGGGGGTATTCCTCCCGGGCGCATCTTCGCGGTGGACGGAGCCGGCGCCCGCAGGCTACTCGTCAGCGATTCCTTGCTCTCCGCTCCCAACGGTCTGGCCCTGGAAGCGGACGGCAGCCTCCTGGTCACCGATGCCCTGGACCTCGCTTCCGCTGGCGGCCCGGTTCGTCACGGAGTGGTTCGCGTCCATCGCAATGGGACGATGCAGCGCATCGCCTGGGCGGGCCTCGCCTATCCCAAGGGCGTCGCGGTCCTGGGCGATGGACTCTATCTCGTGGCCGACGCCAATCGGGAAGCCTTGTTGCTGGGCTTGCCTGGAGGGACCATGCACCCCTTGCTCCAGGATTCCGGGAACGGACTCCCCGTGGATCGCCCCGTGGCCGTCACGGTGATCCCCCCCGTCCTCCTCGAGCTTCCCGATGTGGCCTCGATCGGCTCGACCCAGCGGGTTCGGATCGAAGTCGCCCCGCGCCTGGCCGGATCCGAAGCGATCCTCGCGGTCTCGCGAAACCGGGTCCCGACCTCCCTCGCCGCCTGGTGGCCCGGCAGCGTCCAGACCACCCCCGTGGACCTGGCCCACGCCCGCCTGATCCGTGGCCGCACGAACTCCGCCGGCCACCTCACCCTCTTCCTCACGATCCCCAACGACCCCGCCCTCATCGGCCACGCCCTCCAGACCCAGGCCATCCTCCCCTCCGCCCGCCGCCTCAGCACCCCCTACGCCCTCCCCATCCGCTGACACCTGATGCCGGGTGACTTCTTCCCGTTTCCTGACACCTGATGCCGGAGCAAAACCGAAACCCGGGATTCTCGGGAAAAAAGCTCCGCATCCCGCCGTCGAAACCCGTAGAGAGAGTGCCTGGGATGATTTGACAACCCGCCCCTTCTGGTTTGCCCCGATTCGGGGCAACGGGGGATGAAGCGCCCCATCGGGGGGATGAGGCGCCTCGTTTTTCTGCGGCGCTCGACGGGTTTCACCCGTCGGGCGCCTTTTCTTTGGTTCCCCTGGGACCGCCTATCATCCCCGGAGTGGACTTCCCTACCCGTTACGGTCCCTGGGCCCTGGTCACCGGCGCCTCGTCCGGCATCGGCGCCCATTTCGCCCACGCCCTCGCCGAACGTGGTCTCGAGCTGCTGCTCGTCGCACGTCGGGGCGAAGAACTCGAACGACTGGCCGCAGAACTGACCCGAAAGGGCTGCCCTGCGGCGGTCCCGATCCCTCTCGACCTGACGGAGACACGAGCGCTGGACCGCATCGCCAGCGCCACGGAAGGGCGCGAGATCGGTCTGCTGGTGAACGATGCCGGTTTCGGCTACAGCGGTCCCTTCCTGACCCAAGAGCCCGATGACATCCGCCAGATGATCCGCCTCAACGTCGAGGCCCTGGCCCTGCTCACCCGCCAACTCCTCCCCCCCATGGTCGCCCGGGGCCGCGGCGGCTTGATCCAGGTCGCCAGCACCGCCGCGTACCAGCCGACTCCGTGGTTGAGCGTCTACGGAGCGACCAAGGCCTTCGTCCTCCACCTCGGCGAGGCTCTCGCGGTGGAACTCCGGGGCAGCGGAGTGGACCTCCTGACCGTCTCCCCCGGCCACACCGAGACCCCCTTCCATGCCCGCGCCGGGATCCAAGGCCCGGTGGCAGGTCACGCCGCCTCCCCCGAGGACGTCGTGGCCCGGACCCTGGCCCGACTCGGCCGACGACGGTCCAGTTTCGTCCACGGGCGCCTGAACGCCTGGATCGCGGGATTCGCCCCCCGCGCGCTCCCCCGAGACACCGTCGCCGCCCTGGCGGGCCGCATGCTCCGACGCCGCCTCCCAGGGGACCGTCCCTAGGCCTCCAGGCGCCGATCCAACCACGCCAGAGCGGCGGCGCGATCGGGAAGTCGTCCCTCGAGCTGGAGTTCGAAGGCCTCGCGGATCCAAGCACCGATCCGTGGACCACTGGGAACGCCGCGTTCGATCAGGTCCCGGCCCCGCAAGAAGGGGCGCGGCCGTTCTTCCTCCACCCCCAGCCGCGCGGCACGCGCCAGGAGCCACTCTCCGGGCGGCCAGGGCCAGGGATGCTCCTCTCCCCGACCCGCCCCATCCGCCCAGGCCAAGCGCACCAGGGCCGGAAGATCCACCCGCAAGGCCAAACGCCGGATCGCGCCGTCCTTGACCTGAGCTCGAGCCGCGTGGAGTTGGCTCGGACGCAAGTGTTCCCGGACCAGGGCGAGCACCCGCTGATCCGCGCCCCGGGAGGCGCAGAGTCTGGACAACAAGCCCAGAACCAGATCGTCCGCGCCGCAGTCGTGCCCGGCGCTGCGCCAGCGCCCACGCTCGAAGACCGTGAACCCAGCCTTCCCGAGGTCGTGACACAAGGCCGCCAACATCTCCACCCAGGGATCCGCCATGCGTGCCCGGATCCCGGCCGCCGCGTCCAGGACCAGGCAGGTGTGTCGAAAGACATCACCCTCGGGATGCCACGCGGGATCCTGCGGCACGCCACGCAAGGCCGCGAGTTCCGGAAAGAGTTCCAAGGCCCCGAGGTCCAGAAGCGCTTGCAAGGCACGACCCGGGTAATCGCCCTTCAACAGGATGTCCCGCCATTCCTTCTCGATCCTCTCCACCGGAAGTTCGGAGAGATCCAAACTCCGACAGAGTTCCACCGTTTCCGGAGCCACTCTCCACCCGAATCGCGAGACGAATCTCCCGGCCCGCAACACGCGCAAGGGATCCTCCGAGAAGGCGTCCGAAACGTGGCGCAGCACGCCCTTCTCCAAGTCCCGACGCCCTCCCCAGGGGTCGAGGAACTCCCCGTTCAGAGGATCGCGGAGCATGGCGTTGACCGTGAAGTCGCGACGCCGCGCGGCCTCCCGGGGCTCCATGAAGGGGTCCGCGCTCACCGAAAACCCCTTGTGACCGGGGCCGGTCTTGGATTCGTGACGCGGCAAGGAAACCTCGATCCGCTCCCCCCCGGGAGTGACCAAATGCAAGACCGCGAAACGGCGCCCGACCAGGTGGACCGTCCCGAAAGCGGAGATCAGCTCCTCCAGGACTTCCGCCTGCAGACCATAGACCTCCAGGTCGGCGTCCTCGGCCTGGCGACCGAGCAGCTCATCGCGGACCGTCCCGCCCACCAGGAAGGCCCGTCCTCCGGCCGCATGGACCGCCCGGGCCAGCGCCAAGACGCTGGCGGAAGGCCGTGCGGGGGAATCGGACCCACCCATCACAGGTATCCGAGTTCGCGCATGGCCTGGACCACGTCCGGGGACAGCCCCTGCCCCGTCCCCGGCGCGGGAGGAGCGCCCCGTTCCGCGTCGAAAGCTTGCAGGGCGCGCAAGGCCGCGGCCGCCCCGGGGACCGCCAGCGGCGCCCCCCAGGAGAGTTCGTGCGGATCGGCGGCGAGGTCATAGGCCTCCCACTCCTTGCGCCAGGCGATGTCCGCGGGAACCCCGGAGGAGGGACGACCGCGAAGTTCCATGGTGCGCGGAGTCGTACGCAGCTCGTGGATGACCTTGAAGCCACCCACTACCGCCATCGCGTTGTCGAATGCGCTGTGGCGCGTCTCGGCAAGAACCGGACGAGCGGCGAGAACCTCCCCTCGCAGGGCCGGTACCCAAGAGCGCCCCGGCAAGCCCGGCGGTACGGGAGCGCCCGCAAGCTCGCACAGCGAGGGCAGGAGGTCCACGTGGGACACGGGCGTATCCACGCGAGCCTCCCGAGGGCTCGGCCCGATCACCCACAAGGGAACCCGCAGCCCTTCGTCGTAGAGCAGATCGCCGTGATCCGTGGCTCCGTGTTCGCCCAAGGCCTCGCCGTGATCACTGGTGAAGACGATCCAGAGCGACCGCCCCCGCGCCGCCGAAACGGCCCGGATCCGCGCGAGGAAGGGGATCAGCATCTTCCGAACCCCATCGAGTTCCCCGTCGTAGAGAGCACGCCAGCTCGCCACGGTGGTGGGATCGAAACCAGGAGTGGGGACCTCCGGCCAGGGAGTCGCGCCCTGGAAGGGCCCCCCCGGAGGTTCGTAGGGCCAGTGGGGCTCGAAGACGTGCGTCCAGAGGAATCGGGGACGCGCGGGATCGGCCGCTTCCCAGAGTTCCGCCGCCCTGGCGAGGGTCTCCCGGCCCGCACGGGTCGCACGACCCGCCCCGACCAGGCGCAGTAGCCTTCCCGCGAGCCAATACGCACTCCAGGGGCGCAGGACCCCGCCCCAGCCATCCTCCACTCCGGAAAAGGCATCGAAACCCACCGCGAAGCCGAAACCCGGATCCAGGTGGATCACCGAAGGCGCCGCCAGGGTGGTGTAACCCGTCCTCCGCAGCAACTCCGGCAGCCGCGGTTCCACGCGCAGGACTCCGCCATTGTTGGTGAGTCCGTGACGATGGGGATAGAGCCCGGTCAGGAGGCTGGCATGAGCGGGAGCGGTCAGTCCGGTCGTCGCCCAAGCCTGGGTGAAACGAACCGCCCCCTCCTCCAGTTCGTCCCCCGCGGCAGCGGCCACGGCCTCCCATCGATCCGCGCGGGTGGTGTCACAAGTGATCAGGAGCAAGTCCGGCCTCCGCGGGGCTGCGATGGGCCGAGAGGGAGTGCGATGGGAAAGCGGCAACCACAGGACCAGGAACCCGACCATCAGGAAGGGAATCCAGAGGGGAAGGTGCCGACCGCGCGGGAAACGGCGCCGGAATCGACCCAGAAGGAGGCCCGGGAGGGCTCCGACCAACCCCAGCACGGAACCCGCAAGTGCATAGAGAAGCAAGGGTTCGGGAGCGATCCGTAGACCGGGGGTCACTCCCCCCTCGATCGCGGCACATAGGATGCCCAGAACCGCTCCGTCGCCGAAGCCGCCGCACAAGCGAGTCGGGAGAGAGTCACGGCCCATGAGCATGCGGAAGGGAGTTTACAGGGGGGTGACGGGCCCATCATGCTGGAGTCCGATGGTCCGAACGACCTCTCCTTCTCTCCGCACCCGCTGGTCCTTCCTCCTCGGGGCCTGCGGCGGCCTGGCGACTGCGGCCCTGTTGCGTGCCTGTTCGCCGTTCCCCCCGGACTCCGTGGAAATCCTGCGCGAAGCCTGGGGATTCCACTTCCTCGGGGATCTCGCGACCGCTCTGCCCTTGCTCCTCCTCGCAGGGACCTTCCTGCATCGCCCCTGGAACCGGGCTCGGGCTCCCGCGAGCAACGCCTGGCTGCTGGGCCTGGCCTTCGGCCTCCTCCCGATGGCCTCCGCGGCGACGGACCGACCCTGGACGGGAATCCTCCTGATCCCGCTCCTGGCCTTCCTCGCCCTCACCAGCCCCGTCCGTTGGAGATCCTGGTTCCCCGCCGGTCTCGCCACCGGAAGCGGCTGGACCGCCCTCCTCCTCCTGGCGCTGTCCCTCCTCCTCCCTCCCCTTCCGGTCCCCGTAGTCCCCCTGCCACCCCAGGCACACTCCGGCCTGGAGGCGGCCTCCCGACCCCCCGGGCGGGAAGCCCCCAACCTGGTCCTGATCTCCTTGGACACCACCCGGGCCGATCTGTTCCGGGGTCCCCAAGCCCTTTCCGAAACCCTCGCGGATTTCGCGAGCCAGGGGATGAGCGCACCCTATGGATTGGCTCCCGCACCGAGTACCCTCCCCAGCCACGCCACGCTGTTCACCGGGGTCGGAGTCCTCCGTCACGGAGTCCGCTCCAACGCCTACGCTCTCCCTCCTGGCCTCTCCCTGCTCGCCGAACGCCTGCGCGCAGCCGGTTGGAGGACTGCGGCGGTGGTGGCCAATCCCATCCTGGACGGGAAGCTGGGCTTCTCGCGCGGCTTCGAGGTCTGGGAGGCTTTCGACGCGGCGCTGGGGCGGGCCCGGGCGAGCCTCCTGGGGCGGGCCCATCGGAGCGCCTGGCCCCATCTCCTGCTCGCGGGGGCCCGTGGCAAACGGTGGCGTCGGCGATTCGCGATCCCCACGCTGCCCCCGCGCCCCGCGCCCCGCGCCCCCGAGGTGGTGGACCGCTGCCTGGCGCTCGTGGAGGAGCTGGACCCAGAACCCACCCCCTTCTTCCTCTTCCTCAACCTCGTCGATCCGCACCTCCCCTACGAACCTCTCCCTTCCCTCGAGGATCCCCATCCTCGGCGGTGGGTCCCCCAGGACCTGATGGGCCTGGCGGCGGAACTCGCCGCGGGCGATCCCACCGTCTCCTCCCGACTCGCCGCCGCCCACCAGGCCTACCGAGCGGAGGCCCGAGCGATGGACGCGGCCCTCGCCCCGCTCCTCGCGCGCATCCAGCAGCTCCGAAGGCCCACGGTGGTCCTCGTGGTCGGCGATCACGGGGAACAGTTCGGAGAGCATGGTCTGACCCGACACGCCAATTCCCTTTATGAGGCCGTGCTCCGGGTGCCTTTCCTCCTGGTTGGACCGACCATCCCTCCCGGCAGCACCTTCCGCGTCGTGCCCCAGCTCGAGGACGTCGCCCCGACCCTGCTCCACCTGGCCGGGTTGTCCTCATCGGGCTGCGAGGGCCGGGATCTGCTGGCCACCGGAACGAAGGAACCGCCCCTCCCGGCGGTCTACGCCACCGAACTCTCCCTCCGCTCCGGCCCTTGGAAACTGATCGCGCGCCGCTCGGAGGGAGACCCTCCCACGCTCCGTCCCCTGGCCCTCTACCGGGTGGACCGGGATCCGGGAGAAACCGAGGACCTGCGCGAACGGGAACCCAGCCGGGTCCGCTCCCTGCTCGATCGCCTCTCCGCCCGTTTGCGCACGGCTCCCCCCCGCGACGCCGCCCGGAGGATCCCTCCCGCGAGGGATTGCTCCAGGAGTTGGGCTACTTGGAATCCAAATAACCCAGGGCCGCCAACCGAGGCCGCCAGCCGGGCAGGGCCGCCGCCGCCGGAACGGGCACCGCGGCCGCGGGGGAGCCCTCCCCTTTCTCCAGCGGTCGGGGCGGGGGCGGTGCCGCGGGCCGTCGCAAGAGGGTTTCCAGCGCGTGGCCATCGAAGGCGGTTGCGGGGGCGACCCGGTAGAGGGCGCAAAGGGTGGGAAGCACATCCAGCACCGAAGGAGTACAGCGCTCCAGCCCCAGGGTTTCGGTCCAGGGTGCCCGCGGCCAGCGCCCGGAGCGAAAAGCCGGTCCGGCGGCGATCAGGATCCCAGTCCCGGCGTGCTCGGAGCGCATCCGGCGACGAGGAGCGGAACGATGGCCGTGGTCGCTGATCACCAGGACGTTCCACTCCGGCCCCGCCGCCGCGATCAGTTCACCCAGCCACCGGTCGGCGAGCCCATAGGCCCGATCCACCACTTCGGGAAGGCGAGCGGAATCCCCTCCCAGGCCCACGAGATCCTCGGGGGGAACTCCCCGATACTGCCAGTAATGGTGCTGCGCGGTATCCGTACCCTCCAAGTAGCAGCTCACTAGGCGGAAATCCCCGTCCGCGAGAGCCACCCGAGCCAACTCCTCGAAGAGCAGGTCCTGGGCCACGATGGCACGGAAGACCCGGCGTTGGGAAGGAGTGGTCGCGCGGGAGGTCCGCAAGTCCAACAGCTCTCGGCGGACGAAGGCATCCAAGGCGGCTCCGTCCGTCGGCAATTCCATCCGCGGCAACCAACGCGCGGCCAAACCGGGAGGTTCCAGGAAGCCCCGCGCGCTCGAGGGGTCCGCGGCGAAGGCGCGCATTTCCGCGTAGGGGTCCTCCGCCTCCGGGGAACCGCGCATCCCGCAACGCAGGGTCGCGAGGACCCCCGCGAAAGGGCGGGCGGGCCAACTCGCCCACCACCCCGAGATCGCGGCCCGCACCCCACGGGCTCCGAAGACCTCCCAGAATGGGGGCGAGCGCCAGTGATCCCGTCCCGCGGGGACCGCCTCGGAGGTCCGCGGATCGGCGAGCTCGAAGTCCAACACCCCGTGGTGTTCCGGCAAGAGACCCGTGGCGACGCTGGTCCAGACCACCGGACTCCACCACCCGAAGCTACGCGTCGTCGGTCGCAGACTGCGCACCGATTGCAACGGGGCGCGGAATCCCCTCTCGATCAGGGCCGCGAGATGGGGAAGCTCACCCCGAGCGAGCAGAGGATCGATGACTTCCCAGTTGGCCCCGTCCAGACACACCAGCAGGAGTCGCGGAGCTCCGGTGGCGAGCGGTGGGCTGGCGGCCTCCAGGGTCGTCCCGCCGAGGGCGGAGAGCTGGGCATGGAAGCGCCAGCGGTCCACGGCGATCCCGAGGGATCCCAGAACGAGCAGGAAGACCACGGCCCGACGGGTACGGCGTGCAAGAGGAAACACCCACAAGGGGGAACATCCATGCACCCAGGCGAGGAGCAGGAGGAGCGCACAGGACCATCCCGACGATCCTCCCATGAGGAGGGTGGAGGCGCGCGGCAGCAAGAAGTCCGAGAGGGCCAGCGAGCCGAGCAGGAGGGCCAGCAGCCGATCCCTCCCCATCACCAGCAACATCGCGGGCAGCGCGGCTCGCCAGTACGAATGGACGCGCAAGAAGCCCCAGTCGAAACCGCCACTCGCCGCGACGGCGGCAACCACGAAGACCAGGGGCGAGGCACAGAGCCAAAGCAAGAGGCGCGGCGAAGTCCGCCTTCCCGTCGGGCGATCACTCATCCCCCGCCATCCGGGTCAAGGCTTCCTCGGTGCGATCGAGGTAGCGCTCCATCGAATAGAGTTCCCGCACCCGCTCGCCGGCCGCTCGCGCCCGCGACTCCCAGGTCGGCCACTCCCCGGGCGCGAGCATCCGCTCGATCCCGTCCGCCACCGATCGAGGATCCAGGGGATCCGCGCACGTGCCCCCTCCGCAGCGCTCCAGGATCTCCGCGGGACCGCCGTGGTCGCTCGCGAGGACGGGAACCCCGAGCTGCAGGGCTTCCAGCGCCACCAGCCCGAAGGGTTCGCAAAAAGGCAGGAAGAGGCACAAACGAGCGCGAGCCATCCGTTCCCGAGCCGCTTCGTCGGGCAGGAAACCATGCAGGACCACCGCGTTCCCGAGCCCCAGAGCCGCGTGGGCGATCCGGAACTCCTCGTCGTCGGTACCGATTCCCCAAACGTGGATCGTCTCCGAAAGGATCCCTCGCCGCAGACATTCGGCGGCCGCCAGCAGGACTCCGTGGAGGTTCTTCTTCACGTTCCGACTGGAGACCACCACGATCCCCGCCCGCGGTCGCCGCGGATCGGGGGGCGCGAGCATCGGCAAGCCCAGATCCAGACGCTCGGCGGGCCGCCCCAGGCAGCGCTCGAACATCCGCGCGCTGTAGTCGCTATTGACGAAAACACGTCTCGGAGCTTGGGCCCAACGCTGTTCGCGACGGCGACGAAGAGCGGTTCGAATCCGTCGTTTGGGACTGCGCCTCAAGCGGCGCAGTTCCCGGCGCAGGATCTGGAGTACCGGTAGACCCGGAGGTAGATCCGTTCTCGAGAAGGCTTCGATCAAGTGGGCCTCGGTGATGGGGGCGTAGAGACGCCGCGAGGGCTCCTGGCAGTACCAGAGCAGCCGTGAGGCCGCGGGCAGACCCCACAGGAGACCATAACGGTTGTGAGCATAGACCCCATCGAAGTCCGCCAAACGCTTGGCCAGTCGGCGACCTGTCCGCAAGTGACGGCGGCGGCGATCGTGGAGGGTGGAGATCTGGACCCGCTCGATCAACTCCGGGAGGAGCCCCTCGTCGGGCCACAACTCGGCCCGGACCGCCCCGCTCAAGATCCGCACCTCGTGGCCGCGCCGCGCGAGCCCACAGGCGGTCCAGACCACGACCGACTCGGCGCCGCCCTTGTGAGTGAGATCCGGGTAGAGAAGTGCGAACTTCAAGCCCGAATCCTAGTCCCTCCTCGACCGGTCTTCGCGCAACAGAGCGCTCAGCTTGCGCCACCGAAGCCACTCGTAACGCGCCGCCATCCAGGCCAGGACCAGTCCGGCGCCGCCATCGCGGAAACCGGCTCGCAACAGATAGGCCTTCACGAAGCGCAAGGGGGGAGCGAAGAGCATCCGCAACCGCGGGTAACGGCGACCCGCCGCCAGCGCACTGCGGGCCGCGGCGGAGGTATAGCCCTCCATCTTGGCCCGATGATGTGCCAAGTCCCGATAGGGGAAGTGGAGCAGGTCGCCACGCAAGTGACCGACCGGACCCCGCACCCGAAGCTTGTCGTGGGGATCGCGCCCTCCCCAGCGTCCCGACCCGCGCCGGATCAGCCGCAGTTTGCGATCCGGATACCAGCCGCCGCCACGAATCCACCGGCCCAGATGCCAGGCCCGGCGGGGCAGGGTGTAACCGTCGCAAGGAGGATCACCGGAGCCGAACAAGGCTTGCAGTTCCTCCGCGAGTTCCGGAGAGACCCGCTCGTCGGCATCCAGGGAGAGCACCCAAGGCTGGGTCGCCAAGGCCAGGGCGGCATTCTTCTGCGAGATCCAGCCATCGAAAGGTCGTTCATGGACGAGGGCGCCGTGACGCTGGGCGATCTCCACGGTCCGGTCCCGTGAACCGCCGTCCAGGACCACCTTCTCGGCGACGAAGGGGACGCTCGCCAGGCAATCCCCGAGCATCTCTTCCTCGTCCTGGGCGATCACGACCAGCGATACCGGGATTTTGCCGCTGCCGCCCATGGCGACAAACTATAGCCGCGACCGTGGGACTCCCGCTCACCGACCCCGACTGGCCTGCCGACCGCGATCCGGACCCGGCGCGCCTCGAAGCTCGTGGAAGCGGTGCGGGCGGGCGCCGCTACTGGCTGCTGCATCAACCCGGACCTTGGGGGGCGAGCCTGTTCGTGAAGGATTGCGGCCCCGGGCGCAGCGCCGGCGAGGTCGCGCAGCGCGAGTTCCAGAACGCCCGTCGTTTGCGGGAGGCTCGGGCCCCCTGCGTACGGCCCTGGGCGGCCTGGCGACTGCGCGGAAGGGCTTGCCTATTGCTGGAGGACCTCGGCCCGGAGGCCTCCCTCGACCGCGCTTCCCTCCTCGCTCTCCCCGAGGGCCTGGCTGCGGCGGCGCGCGCGGCCGCCGCCCTCCACCGCGCGGGTGCCCTCCACGGGGATCTGCATCTCGGCAATCTCCTCCGCGCCCGGGACGGAACCCTGCACTGGACGGATCTCGCCCGACTGCGATTCCCTCGGCGGCTGGAACGACAGGACCGGATTCGCGACCTGGGACGTCTGATCGCGGATCTGCTCCCGCTGTCGGCAGCCGATCTGAGGGTCTTCGCCGCAGCTTACGGCGAAGGATCCGATCCCGGGTTCGGACTCGCGATCGAGGAAGCCGGTTACGAGCGCCTCCGTACGCACCACGGGAACCTGGATCGCCGGGCACGTCGGGAAGCCCACGGCCCCCACCCCGTCTTGTGGCGCATCCCGCCACAGGCTCTGGATTCCTTTCCCGAACGAGGAATCCTCAAGGAGGGAAAGCGCTCGCGGGTGATGCGTACCCGGCTGGCCGACGGCAGCCCCGCGGTGCTGAAGCACTATCTCCCCTCGCGGCGGATCGATCCACGGGACCGTTTGGGGCGCGGCAAGGCCTTGCGCTGTCTCTTCCTCGCCGAGGGTCTGTTGCGCCGCGGGCTGCGCGCCGCGCGCCCCTTGGGAGCCTGGTCCCTGCCTGGGCGCGGCTCTTGGCTGCTCCTGGAGGACCTCCCCCAGCATCGGCCCCTGGATCGAGTGCTCCTCACCCTCTCCCCCTCCGCGCGGGAGGAGCTCCTCCAAACCGTCGCCCACCTGCTCCACCACATGCATCGCTTGGGCGTCGCCTACCGAGACCTGAAACCCAGCAACCTGCTGGTCGCCCCGGAGGCCGCGACCCCCGACCGGCTTTGCCTGGTGGACCACGACCGCAATCGACTGGGCACCCAAGAAGTCCCCCCGGCGCTCGCGATCCGGGATCTGGCCGCTTTGCACGCGGGGCTGCCGCCGCTCCTGCGCGCCTCGGAGCGGATGCGCGCCTTGGCCTCCTATGATCCGCTCCTGGCGATCCGCCCCAACTGGGAACTCCTGATCCGTCCCCTGCTGGAGGAAGCCGCGGCTCGCCAGCATCGGTGGATTCCACGCCGACTGCTCGGAGGCCCGCGCGGATGACGGCGTTGCGGATCGGCTTCGACGTCAGCAGCGCCGCCAAGGAAGGCGGTCGCGGGATCGCAGCCTACATCCGAGGGCTGCTCGCTGCCCTGCCCGCCGCCGCCCCGGAAGTGGAACCGGTCCTCTTCCTGCGCCAACACCGGTGGTTTCGTCGCCGCCTCCTCGCCGATCTCCTCCCCGGAGTCCCGCGCAAACCCTTGTTGCCCGGTTTCCGACCCGGCGGAGTGACTTTCTTTCACGGTTTGGGAGTCCACCTCCCGCGCCGCGGCAAGCTCCCCCAGTCCTTCACCCTCCACGACCTACGGGTTCTCGACGCTCCGCAATGGGACGATCCGGAATGGGTACGCAAGCGCTCCCGGAGGATCTCGCGGACCGTGGCGAGAGCCGATGCGATCCTCTTCCTGGCCGAGCATGGGCTGCACCGCTTCCTCCACCATTTCCCGGACTTCCCCGCCGGGCGTTGCGGAGTGGCCCCGTTGGGGGTGGATCACCGCAGCTTCCACCCCACCTGCGACTCCGCGCGGCAGCGACGGGAACTCGCGCGCCTCGAGTTGCACCGTCCCTACTTGCTCCAGGTCGGCAAACTCGGCGCTCACAAGAACCCGCTGGCGAGTTTGGCTGCTTGGGCGGAGAGCGGCGCGGCGCGAGCGGGCCTGGACCTGGTCTATGTCGGAGGCGCCGATCCCGGATGGCGGGAGGATCTGCAACGAGAGGCGCGGCGCCGAGGACTGCCCCGTCGACCGCGCTTCCTCTCCCAAGTGGAACGCGCCGAACTCGCCACCCTCTACGCTGGAGCCCGCGCAGTCCTCTTCCCCAGTCGTTACGAGGGCTTCGGCCTTCCGGTCTTGGAAGCCATGGCCTGCGGGGCCCCCGGAGTGGCCTCGAACGCGGCCGCACTACCCGAAGTCGTGGACCACGCCTGGCCCACCGTGGACCCGGAGGACCATCCGGGTTGGGCCGCGGCCCTCGTCCCCCTCCTCGAGGAGGGTGCGGAACGCGAGCGGATCCGTTCGCAATCCCTTCGCCACGCCGCTAAGTTCACCTGGGAAGCCTGCGCCCGACGGAGCGTGGACTTCCTCCGCGACACGCTGATCCCCCCGACCTCCTGATCCGGATGCCCAAGCTCCCCCTCTCCCTCCTTCTGCTCGCCCTCGTCTCCACCTCTTGCTCCTTGGCCGGAGATTCGCCCTGGAACGGTTTCCACGCCAACGGCTTCGTCGGACTCGACAGCGTCGGCCTGGATGGCAGTGCGCGCAACGTCTCCGTTTCGGGTGGAGCCCTCGCCGGGAACGTGGACATCCGCAGCAAGAGCGACAGCTCCACCTACTACGGGGCGCGCGCGGGCCTGGCCCCCTTCGAACTGGTCTTCAGCGACCTGTCCCTGAATACCCGGAACCCCAGCAGCCTCGCCGCCGGCGGTACCTTCCTCGGCAACACCGTGACCACCGACCTCGCCTCCACCACCGTGGTGGACATGGAGATCCGCAAACTCCTGTTGGGGATCGACCTGATCAACGCCGACACCTTCCGGATCGGATTCCTCATCGGCGTGGACGAAGTCGATTTCAACGACATCCTGGTGATTTCCGATCAGGCCTTCGGGGGAGTGATCAACCCCGGCGACTCGGCCTCGGTAGTCCATGGTGAAACCGCCTGGGTTCCCTTGCTGGGCGTGCGGGGAGACGTGGACCTACCCTTCGATCTACGCCTCGGGGCCGAACTGAGCGGCATGTCCATCAACACCAACGGGGTCCAGGCCGACTACTGGGATTTCGACGGCAGCGTCAACTACGAGTTCACGCCCCACATCGAGGGCTTGATCGGATACCGCTACGTGGACATGGGCTTCCAGGGCACCCTGGGCGGGACCAGCCTGGACAGCAGCTTCACCCTCGACGGCCCCTATGTGGCCGTCGGGGTGAGCTTCTGAGCGACCGCGAATCAGGCTTCCGCGAGCCGCGCGGCGACGAAGTCCCAGTCGACCAAGTGTTCGAAGAAGGTCGCCAGGTACTTGGGGCGGGCGTTGCGGAAATCCACGTAGTAGGCGTGCTCCCACACGTCGCAGGTCAACAAGGGGGTCTTGCCCTCGCGAATCGGGTTGCCGGCGTTCGAGGTGGTCAGGATCGCGAGTCCGTCGCCGTCCTTGACCAGCCAGGCCCAGCCGGAACCGAACTGGCCCGCGGCGGCCGCCTTGAATTGGGAGATGAAGTCCTCCACCGAACCGAAGGCCGCCGCCAAGGCGCTGGCGAGTTCGCCCCCGGGGAGCCCCCCGCCGTTCGGCTTCATGCACTTCCAGTAGAAGGAATGGTTCCAGACCTGGGCC
>CAYVRL010000014.1:0-14266 GCA_964454065.1 uncultured Planctomycetales bacterium
CTTGGAACGGGACGTGCAACGTTTCACGACTCGTTTCCTTTCCCAGTTCTCCGGGGACCTCTCGCGGATGCTGGCCCGTTATCTCCAAGAGTTCGCCGCCCACCGCCCCTCGGGCGGGGTGTTGCTCTGGAGTCTGGCGGGCTTGTGGGCCGCCTCCCGGGGCATGCGCGGGGCCCGGAAGGGTCTGGATCGGGTCTTCCGCGTCCGCCGTCGCGGGGGAATCGTACGCACCAAGCTCTCGGATCTCGGTCTCACGGTGCTCTTCCTCGGCGTCGCGGGTTTCGCCTATACGATCCTGGTCGGAGGCCAGCAGCTCGGCGAGGCGGTGGCCACCTTCTTCGATCTGGGTTTTCTCTTCACCCGCACGTGGGCCTGGTTGCGCTGGCCGGTGATCCTGGCCTCCATGCTGGGCATGACCGTACTCGCCTATCGCCTGCTCCCAGCGCGAAAGGTGGCCTGGCGGCACTTGTTCGCGGGCGCGATCCCCGCGGTCCTCGGCTGGATCGCACTGGGTAGCGGTTTCCGCATCTGGCTGCGCCTCCTGGGCAGCTTCGACAAGCTCTACGGCAGCCTCGCCAGCTTCTTCCTGCTCATGTTCCTGCTGTGGCTGGTCTCCCTGCTCCTCCTCCTCGGCGGCGAGATCGCCGCCCGTCTCGCCGATCGCGAGGAATCCTCCCCCGGTTAGGATGGCGGCAATGCGCTGCGCCGGCTTCCCGCTGCTCCTTCCTCTGCTCCTCCTCGGTCTTTCCCCCACCCCCGCTCTGGAGAGTACTCCGGCGCGGGGCGCAACGGCCCCCTCCGCCGCCGCGATCGCCTGGATGGGGGACTGGGACGCGGCCTTCGCCCAGGCCAAGGCCGAAGGGAAACCGGTCTTCCTCGCGGTCAACATGGATGGCGAACGGGCCAACGACCGGATGGCCGAGGAGGTCTATCACGATCGGGGAGTCGCGGCCCTCACCGCTCAGTGCGTGTGCCTGATCGCCTCCCGTTTCGAACACGCTCCGGCCGCCAAACTCTGCCCCCGCTTCGGCTCCATTTCTTGCGCCGCCCATCGATCCGTCGACCAGAGAGCGCGGGACACGGTCCTGCAACCGGCCGCCGATGGGAGCGTGATCGCTCCCCAGCATCTTTTCCTCTCCCCGGAAGGCAAGGTCCTGATGTCGGTGCCCTACGGAATCAGCACCGCTCAGCTCAGTTGGTGTCTGGCCACCGCGATCCGACGCGTGAACCCGGATTCCGGGGTCTCCATGCCCGCGCGCGCGCGCCCCCCGCGGCGCCTGATCATGGACGGCGTCGCGGGCCCGGGCGCGGCTTCGGCCAGCCGACCTCTCGACGACGCCGAACTCGCCCGAACCATTCGTCTGCTGCGCAGCGGAGTGCGCGGTCAGGAGCGCATCGATGGCTTCTTCCGCATCCTCTCCACCGACTCTCCCGACGCGGTGGACTTCCTCGCCCAGGAACTGCGCAGTGGTTTCTTCTCCCGGCGCAGCGATCTGAAACTCCGCCTGCTGCGCGCGGTGGGCCGTTTCTCTCCCCCGGCTTTCTGGCAAGCGATCGCCGATTCGCTGAAGGATGCCTCCGAGGAAGTCCGTCTTCAGACCGCGGTGGCGCTGGAGGAGCTGGGCGCACCGGAATCCGTGAAGCGGATCCGCGCCTCCTACTCCAAGGAGAAGTCCGCTTTCGTCCGCAAGGATCTGCTGCGCGCCCTCGGCACCGCCGGGGCCGCCGACCGACGCGCCCGCAGCACCCTCCTCAAGGCCGCGAAGAACGCCAAGGAGCCGATGCTCCAGCGCAACGCGATCCTCGCCCTCGGCCCCCACCTCGGCGACAAGGCCACCGACAAGCTGGTCCACGCGCTGCTCGAAGGTGACGACTCCTCGCTGGCCTCTTGTGCCGCCCTCGCGATCGCCTTCGCCCGCGCCGAGGGATGGGAGGAAGCACTGAAGGCCGCCTCGGCATTGCGTGAGGATCCCGAAGCGGCGCTCCTGCAGCGAGTGATGGAAGTCCTGGAGGGCGGCAATCTTTCCCTGCTCGCCGACGACTTCACCCGCCTCGGTGGCGACCGCCTGCGCCGCGAACGTTTCTTCGGAGTCGCCCCCTCCCAGGAGTGAAGGCGCGACGCGCCCTCGGCCCGATCCATGCCACCGCGGTGGTGGTTGGAGCGATCATCGGCGTGGGGATCTTCATCACCCCGGCCAAGGTCGCGGCGGTCGCGGGCTCCCCCGGGGCGGCCCTGGCTTTGTGGGCGCTGGGTGGTTTCCTCGCCCTCGCGGGGGCACTTTCGATGGCGGAGATCGGGGCTCGTTTCCCCGTCAGCGGCGGAGAGATCATCGGCCTCCACCGGATGCTCGGCCCGCTCCCGGCCTTCCTCTTCGGCTGGTGCCTGCTGACCGCGATCCAGACCGGGGTCTTGGTGGTGATCAGCCTCTTCGGGGCCCGGAACCTCGGGGTGGCGCTGGGCATGGAATGGAACGAAGGCACCGTCGCGGCGGTCGCGAGCGCCGCGATCGTGTTGCTCTTGGGGGCGAATCTGCGCGGCGTGCGCGACGGCGCCTGGATCCAGACCCTGACCACGGCCCTCAAACTGCTGACCCTGGCCCTGCTCGCCGGAGCGGGGATCTGGGTGCTGCTGGCCGCTCCGCATCCGAGCGCCGCATCCTCCGCCGTCGCGGTTCCCGTCCCTCCGCCACCGGACTCCGGTGGCGTACCCTGGCTCGCGGGTCTGGCCGCGGTGCTCTTCTCCTACGGCGGCTTCCATCAGGTCACCTGGCTCGGGGACGAAGTCCGCAATCCCCGGCGCACCGTTCCGCGCGCGGTGGTGGGTGGAGTGCTGATCGTGATCGTCGCCTACTTGGCCGCCAACGCGGCCTATTTTTCCCTGCTCCCCTTCGAACGCGTGAGCCACTCGTCCACCGTCGCCGCCGACGCGATGGAGGGATTCCTGCCCGGTTGGGGACGGCGCCTCACGGGTCTGGCCCTTTGCCTCTCCGCCTATGGAGTCGCCAACGCCAACCTGCTCACCGCGCCGCGGGTCTACTACGCGCTGGCCCGTGAGGGCCTCTTTCCGCAACGCTTGGGCCGATTGGGCAAAGCGAGTGGCGTTCCGCGAGCTGCGATCCTGCTCCAGGGCGCGCTCGCGCTGCTGCTCCTGTGGGTGGCGGGGGGAAAGCGGATGAACGCGCTGGTCAACGGGGTGGTCTTCGTGGACTGGATCTTCCACGCGCTGGCTTGCGCGGGCTTGATCCTGGTGTGCCGCCGGGAAACGCGCGCCGGAAGCCACCCCTCCGCGCTCCCCTACCGCACCCCGTGGATGCCCTGGCCGCCGCTCCTGTTCATCTTCGGCACGGTGACGGCGCTAGGAGCGACCTTCCTCGACCCGGAAGTGGCCCGTTCGAGCCTCCTGGGACTGGCTTGGGTCGCCGCCGGAGTCCTCATCGATCGCTGGTTGCGTCCTCGTCCGGCTCCTTCCGCTCCCGGCCCACCTCCCGCGCCTCCTGGATGAGTTCGCGGGAACGCTGCAAGTCCGAAGTCGGAACTTCGACCGCCACGCCTGCCAGCCCCATCATCCGCTGACTCAGCGCGAAATCGTCCATCAAGTATTCGCCCGAGAGTCGGGCCGAGATCCCCGCCCCGCGGAGCAGGGCGCGGATGATCTGCGCCTCGGCGCCATTGCGCGCCCGGTGGACCACCGTGAACGTGATTTCCGCCATGCGGTCACTGTAGCGCGGAAAGCGGTCATTGGGGGCGTTTTCGGGGTATACATGGGAGGAATGCCTCCAGCGTCCCTTGTCGAACATCCATCCCCATTCCCGTTCCCTGGTCGAGTCGCTGCCCTTCCTCGCGCTGGGCATCCTGCTCCTGCTCTGCGCCTGGCCACGCAGTGGTCGTGAACCCGAACCCGAGGCGCGCTTCCATCCCGACACCGCGGCGCGCGTGGAAACTCGGCGCACCGCGGACGGGCACCTGCTCGTCCGCGCCCGGGTCGGACCGAACCCCCCGGGTTGGTTCCTCCTCGATTCCGGGTCCGCCACCCACGTCCTGAGTGCTTCCCTGTGCGCGGACTACGGACTGCGCCCCGAGCGCGAAGTCCGTCACCGTGGGGTCGGGGGGGGCGGACGGCGCGGCACGATCTGGGGCGGTCGGTCCTTGCGAGTGGGACCGCTCTCCATCACTCATCCCACCTTCCTGGCCATGGATCTGAGCTTCCTCTCCCGAAACCTCGGGGTCCGGGTCCAGGGCATCCTCGGCGCGCCACTCTTCGAACTCGCGATCGTCGATTACGACCAAGGCGGCGCACGGGTGCTCCTCCACGATCCCGCGCACTGGGAGGCGCCTTCGGGGTTGCGCTGGGAACGAGTCGTGATGCACGGGGGAACTCCCCACGTCCTGGCCCGTTTCGAAGGCAGGATCGCCCAGTTCAACCTGGACACCGGAGCGGCCTCCGACACCGTGACCTTCCACTCTCCCACGGTGACCAAGCTGGACCTGCTCTCGGGGCGGAGGACCCACGGCCGCGTACTCGGAGGAGCCTTGGGACCGGTACGCGTGGAACGGGGCAGTTTGCGCTCCTTCGAGTTCGGAGGCCAGGAGTTCGGAGCGGTGGAAGCGGGCTTCGCGACCTCGGACGAGGGTGCGCTCTCCGATCCCTGGGCGGCCGGAAACATCGGCGGAAGACTCCTGGAGGGTTACACGGTCTACTTCGACCTTCCCCATCGCCGGATCGCGCTGAGCGAGACCCCAGCGAGCCCCTTGCGCTGAGCATCCCACGAGCGATCCCCTTTCTGGCACAATCGAGGGGATGGCGGAGGCAGTTTCATGGCTCCTCGTACTCCGTCCTCTCGGCCATGTCGCTCCTTCCTCTGCTCGTCCTCCTCGCCCCCACTTGCGCCGCTGCTCCGCCACCCTGCCAGGAGCACCCCACCCCCTATCGAAACCCGGAGGCTGGTTTCCAGATCGCCGCCCCCGCCACGGATTGGATCCTGCAAGCCAGCGGCCACCCTGGCGATGGATCCTTCCAGCTGCTCGCCAGGCCCCCCCAGGGAGAGGGAAGGGTCCAGCTCACCGTGCGGGTCCTCCCGACCACCGAGCCCCTCGGGGAGAGGGCCTACCGCGACGCCTTGCTCGCCCAGTTACGGACTCGCCCCCAATACCATGCCATCGAAGCCATCGAGGACCGCATCGCCGACCGGAACGCTCCCGGGGTGGCCTTGGACGGTGAAGCCGGAGGAGTCCGCTATCACTTCCTCCAGTACGTCCTGGTCGCCCATGGCTATCGTTATTTGCTGGAATGCTATGCGCCCATCGAGGAGTATTCCCGCTTCGCGGAGCTCTTTTCGCATGCCTTCCACGGTTTCACCTTTCTCCCCCCGAGCGAGGCGGCACTCGAGGAACGTCGGCTCGCGGCACTGGCGGGCCGTTGTGGTAGCGAATGGGACTGGGCGTCGGACTGGACCGAGGCCGTGAAGAGGGCTCGGGCCGGGGACGAACTGATCCTGGTATATGCCCGTCTCTACCCCGGATTCGAGATGACCGATTCCGTTCTTTCGGGCCCCTTGATGGACGAGGACCTGATCGCGCGTGTCCGCAAACACTTCGTGCCGATGCGCCTCGGGGCGAACACCAGCGCCCCTTTCCGTGATCCCGACCGTTATGGCCTCAGCGCGACGACGTTCGGCCAAGCCATCCTGGTGGCGGATCCCCAGGGGCGGATCCTGGCCGAGGATTCCCTGCTCGAGGTCGCCACGATCGAGGGAGCTCTCCAGAGAGGACTCGAAGCCGCTGGGATCGAGTACCGGGATGCGAAACCGTCCGGGTCGGGCGCGGCGGACCAGCTGTTTCGGATCCGTTCCGCCATCCGCCATCACGACGGTGAAACGGCACTGAAGCTGCTCGACACGGTTCCCGCCGCCGAAGCCGGAGCGCGTTTCGATCTCCTCCGCGGAATCGCCCTCTTCGGAATGGGCCGCGCGAAGGAAGCAGAAGCATGGTTCGCCCGCGTGGGGGCCGAGTCTCCGAGCTCACCGGAGACTCTGGAGGCACGGTTTCGGCTCGGCCTCTGCGCCTACCAACGCGGGGATCGGAAGACCGCGGAACGATGCTGGCTTGAACTGGCCCGCGAACACCCCGACAGCCGCTGGGCCTGGCAGGCCGCCGCGGGACTCCGGGACACCTTCTTCCAGATGGGCCTGGGCGCCGACCTTTCCTGGAAGGACCCGAAGCTCCTGGCCGAGGTGGGCTGGCGACCCTCGGAACCACTGCCCCTCGCGCAGGCGCGGCGCGCCGAACACGATGCCCTGGTCTTCCTCCTCGCTGCCCAACAGCCGGATGGATCCTGGATCGGCCCTTCCTCTCTGAGCCGGATCGCTTCCAAGGGAAACGACGCCTTCACCGTCGCCTTCACCGCGCTGGCTGGAAGAGCGCTCTTGGAGCATCCCGAGCGGGAAGGATGCAAGGCCGCCGCTCGACGCGCACTCGCGTTCCTCGTCGCCGCTCACGAGCGGGAGAAGGCTGCCCCTCCGGGGGTGTTCTTCATGGACTATTCCCCGTGGAGCAAATCCGCCTCGATCCAGTTCCTGGCCGACTGCCTCGACCAGGGGATCGGAGAGGCGGCGCCCCTGCGCACCACCTTGTCGGAGTTGGTCGCGGAACTCGCCACCAAACAGAGACCGAGCGGGGGCTGGAGCTACTACTTGAGTGGGAGTTTGGAGGGTGCGGCCCGGCCCGTTCCCCAGTCGATCAGCTTCACCACCGCAGCCGTGGTGCTGGCCCTCCAACGTGCCCAAGAGGAAGGAACCGAAGTACCTGCGGTCCTGTTGCGCACCGGGCTCGAATGCCTGGCGGGAATGCGCAATCCCAACGGCACCTTCGAATACATGAGTTCCTCGAGCGGCGAGAAAAGCGCCCGAGGAACGGGACGACCGGGCGCGGCCGGCCGAGGACCAGTCTGTGCTCTGGCTCTCTACCGTGGCGGCCGCGAGTCGCGTCAGGACCTCCGCGAGCGGCTCGACATCTTTCTCGACCACCTCGACGAGCTGGCCCGGGAGCGGGGAAAGGGATTGATGCACGCTGGGCGTCAGGCGCAAGGCTCCCATTACTTGTTGTTCGACTACGCGACTGCCGCGGAAACGATCGCGGAACTTCCCGAGGAACAGCGAGAGCACTACCGGAAGCCCCTGATGGCCGCGATTCTCGGTGCTCGCAACCGGGATGGGAGCTTTACCGACAACCCGATTACGGGCCCTTCGGCTGGAGCTGCCCTGGCCCTCTCGGCCTTCGCATTCCTGCGGCCCCTTCCCTGATCCGCGTCGGAGTTAGGATGCGCCACCATGGTGCCCTTTCCCCGCCCCATTCTTTTCGTGGCCTGCGCACTGTTCGCCGCGCCCGCGCTATTCGCGCAGGATTCCGCCTTTCGCGCTCCCAAGGCCGCGAAGGACACGACCATCTTCACCCCGCTGGATCTCCCCGCCCCCAATCGGGTACGCAACGGGGCCGGCGCCCCGGGGGCGGATTACTGGCAGCAGCAGGTCGATTACGAGATCGAGGCTTCCTTGGATCCCGAAACCCGGGTGGTCCGCGGCAAGGCGCACGTCACTTACCACAACGAGTCCCCGGACGCGCTGGACTATCTGTGGCTGAATCTGGAGCAGAACGCATTCCGCGCCGACAGCATCGCCGCGGGGGTGGGAACCCGTACCGCGGTGGGCATGCGGAGGGCGGAGGGCGACGGCTACATCATCCACAAGATCAGCCACAAGGGCAGGATCCTGAAGTTGAGCGTCTATGACACCCTCGGTCGCGTGGATCTCCCCAAAGCGATTCCCCCTCGGGGAGGCGTTTTCGAATTCGACATCGAATGGGAGTTCACGATTCCCCAGCACGTGTTCCGGCGTTTCGGAATCCGCAAAGCGAAACAAGGCGCGGTCTACGAAGTGGCACAGTGGTTCCCGGCGGTCGCGGTCTACGACGACGTCCACGGGTGGAACACCATGCCCTACATTGGCTCGGGCGAGTTCTACTCCAACTTCGGCACCTACGACGTGGAGATCACCGTCCCGCACAAGATGCTCGTGGTCGCGACCGGAGAACTCCAGAACCCGAAGAGCGTCTACACCAATCAACAGATCGCACGCTTGAAGAAAGCCCGCAAGAGCAAGAAGACGGTCGCGATCCGGGCCGCGGACGAAGTCGCGAGTTCCTCCAGTCGCCCTCCGGGGAAGAATCCACTGACCTGGCGCTTCCACGCCGAGCGGGTCCGCACCTTCGCCTGGGCCGCATCCGAATCCTTCATCCTCGACGCCACGGGCGTGGACGGCATTCTGGTCCAGGCCGCTTATCCCGCCGAATCCCTGCCGGTCTGGGGCAAGGCGGCGCAGATGCTCCGCACCGCCATCGCGGGTTACAACGAGCGTTGGCACCCCTATCCGTACACCGTCGCCACCACCGTGAGCGGGGCCGAAGGGGGAATGGAGTACCCGATGATCGTGTTCTGTCGGGGACGGAACGAGCGCGGACTCTACGGGGTGATCACCCACGAGATCGGCCACAATTGGTTCCCGATGATGGTCAACAGCGACGAGCGCCGTCACGCCTGGATGGACGAGGGCTTCAACACTTTCATCAACAACTACTCCACGGCCGACTGGTTCGGTCCCGACGCCAGGAAGGAATCCGATCCCGCATCCTTCGCGCCGATGATGATGTTCCCCAATCAAGTCCCCATCGACACTCCGCCGGACCAACTCGATGGCATGATGCTGGGCACCCTGGAGTATGCGAAGACCGGGGTCGGTCTGGTCCTCCTGCGAGAATCCATCCTCGGCCCAGATCGTTTCGATTACGCTTTCCGCAAGTACATCCAGCGCTGGGCCTTCAAATCGCCACAACCCGCGGATTTCTTCCGCTGCATGGACGACGCGGCCGGCGAGGACCTGGACTGGTTCTGGCGTGGTTGGTTCTACGGCACCGGCTACCTGGATCAAGCCGTCGACGGGGTCCAGCAGCCCCATGATGGGAAACCGGGAAAGGTTTTCTTCAAGAACCTCGGGGAGTTGGTGATGCCCTTGCGCTTCCACGTGGAATTCGCGGATGGAAGCGAGAAGGATTACCGCCTGCCCGTGGAGATCTGGTTCCACTCCAACCAGTCCACCGAGGTCATCCCCGGGGATTCCGACATCGTCTCCGTGGAGATCGACGCCGACCGCGAGTTCCCCGACGTGGACCGCGGCAACAACCGCTGGACCCCCGCCATCGCCGCCAAGAGCGCCAGCGGCAAGGAGAGGGCCAAGAGCAAGGGCTGACCCTCCGTCGGCTTCACTCTCCGGCCTCGACTCGACCGCGCAGGGCGGGGATGGAACGCCACGCGAGCCAGGCGGCGATCAGGGAACCCACCCCGACGGCGCTGGGTACGGGGCGTGACCAGGCCGCGAGGACCACGGTCAGGGCGGTGCCGAGGAGGAAGGCGCCCGGCACCCACGGCCAACCCGGGACCGGGAGGCGATGAGCCCCTTCGCGGCGGCGCAAGCGCACCAGCCCGACGACCGTGGCCATGGTGCTCAAGCTCAGGGTGATCCCGATGTAGGTGAGGATCGCCTCGAAGCTGGCACTCCACAGGAAGAGCAAGGCGATTCCCGCCTGGAACAGCAAGGCCGGTCGCGGGGCCTCCTGACCGCGGGAGAGAAAACCCGGCAACAGCCCATCCCCCGCCATCTGTTGGATCACCCGCGGACCGAGCTGGCTCATCGCCGCCACCGAGGTGAGGAGCGCCAGGGCCACCAGCGCGGTCACCCCCTCCCGCAGCGGAGCCCCACCCAGGGCCTCCCCGGCCAGTCGCCCGACCGCCAGTCGCCCGGCCAGCTCGGCGGGCGGTACCAGGACCAGGAAGGCGGCGTTCAGGGCGAGATAGAGGAGGATGACCCCTCCCGTGCCGCCGAGCAGCGCCCGCGGCAGGGTGCGCTCCGGCTCCAGCACCTCCCCGCCGATGTAGACCGCCGCGTTCCATCCGGAATAGCTGAAACCGGCGTAGAGAACCGCGAGGCCGAAGGCGGAGAGGAGCGCGGGATGGCCAGGTTCCGCCGCGGCGGGCAAGGCCGCGGGGGCGGGAAGCCCCCGGCTCAGGCCCACCCAGAGGCCGACCCCGGCGAAAGCAGCGAGGAGCACCAACTTCACCAACACCAGGGCGGTTTGGAACCGGGCCCCGCCCCGAGCCCGCAGACCATGGAGCAGGACTCCGAACGAGATCAGCAGACTCCCGGTCCACCGTGGATCCAGCCCCGGAACCCAATCCGCCACGTACTGGCCGAACGCGGCCGCGGCGGCGGCCAGCGGGGCGGAGAAGCCCGCGAAGACCGAGATCCAACCGGCCAGGAAGGCCGCGGAAGGATGCACGCTGCGAGCGAGGAAGCGGTACTCTCCTCCGGATTCGGGGATCCGCCGAGCCAGGGCGCCGTAGGAGAGGGCTCCCAGAGCCGCAAGGAGACCGGCGCAGAGCCAAGCGGACAGGACCAGAGCACGGTTCCCCAGGCCCGCGAGCATGAAACCGGAGGTGGTGAACACCCCCGCCCCGACCATGCTGGCGACCACGGTCGCCGCCGCCGAGTAGAGACCGAAACGTCGTCCGGGGCGAGGGTTCACCGCTCCCTTCAGATCCGGTGGCTGGACTCCAGGGGCGGCGAAGCGTGGAACATGCGCCGAGCTTAGCCCACGGTTTCGGGAAACGACACGTAACCTCTGACCTAAGCTGCCCGTCCTCTGCTCCGGATGCCCCCTTTGCTTCTCCTCCTTCCTCTACTCCTCGCGAGCCCACCCCTTCAGGGAAGCCACTTCGAGCGCCGCTTCGATGTACGCGGCGATCGTCCCCGGCTCTTCCTGGGCAGTTCCTTGTGTTTGCTACCGGACCTCGATGGGGATGGACGGGCCGATTTCGCGGTCGGAGCCACCGGAGCGGGCGGGATGGGCCCCTCCACCGGCGCGGTGGAGTTCCGCTCCGGTGCGGACGGGCACCTGCTGGCCCGCTACGACGGCGAGACCCCCCAGGCCGAACTCGGAAACGCCCTGACCCTGGTCGGGGATCTGGATGGGGACGGCCTGCCCGAACTGGCGGTCGGAGCCTGGCGGGCTTCGCTCCAAGGTCCGCAGCGCGGAGCGGTCCTGCTCCTCCATCTCCGGGGGGATTCCCCCGGCGCTTCCCTGGCTTGGCGGAGCATTCCGGGGGAAGAGGACCGCGCCGCCCTGGGTTCGGCCCTGGCCGCCCCCGGCGACCTGGACGGCGACGGCACCCCCGATCTCCTGGTCGGTGCTCCGGACGCGGGCCAGGAGCCCCCCCGGGGCGGCGCCCTCCGAGCCTATTCCGGCCAGGATCTGCACCTCCTCTACGAAATCCGCGGGGAAACCCCGCGAGGACGGCTCGGCAGCGCGATCGCCCCGCTCGGGGACCTGGACGGCGACGGAACGGGGGACTACCTGGTCGGCGTCCCCGGAGCGGGGGGCGGCCGGGGAGAGGTCCAGATCCGTTCGGGCGCGGACGGCCACCTGCTTCGGCGCGTGGCCGGGGAGCTGCGGGGAGCGGCCTTCGGAAGCGCTCTCCAGGCGATGGGCGATGCCAACGGGGACGGGGCGCCCGACTTCGCGGTCGGTGCTCCCCACGCCGCCGCCGCCGGTCCGGATTCCGGTCGGGTGACGGTCCACTCCGGGACCGACGGCAAGGTGTTCGCTTCCTGGGACGGACCGGAGGACGGCGCCCTGCTCGGAAGCGCCCTGGCGCTCCTGCCCGGTCCCCAGGAGGGCTCCGGTCTGTTGGTCGGCGCCCCGGGCAGCGGAAGGGCGGGGGCGGTCTTCCTGTTTTCGCCGAAGGGAGAGGCACCGCTCCGCAGCTACGTCGGAGTCGACGGCGGCGGTGCTTTCGGAAGCGCTTTGGCGGCGGGGCCCGGATTCTTCCTCTGCGCCGCGCCCCGGGGCGGACGCGGGGCCCCCCGGTCCGGCATGGTGCGCGGTTACGGACAGAAGGGACTTCCCCCTCCGGCCGCGGTCGCGAGTGCGGAGTCCACCCCCACCGATACCCCGAAGGCCACTTCCGCCACTGCCCCGCCCGAGTCGAACGGGATCCTGCACATGGAGAGCGACTTCCTGGCCGAGGAATCCCTCGCCGCCGACTGGAAGGTCGCCCACGACTCCCTGGGCCGTTGGGTGCTCTACTCCACGATGGATTCGGGGCGCACGCAGAAGGCCGTCGAAGCCATCGAGCGCGGCTACCAAGTGCTGGACGATGCCCTCGGCGGCCCAGGCCTCGAGGGGGACCTGGCCTTCCCCGAACCGGTGACCCTGGTCTTCCTGGACGATTCCTCCCAACAGTCGGCCCTCTGCGATCTGCTGGCGAAGCGCTGGCCCCATCTACGAAGCTGGGCCCAGGCATCGAAAGCGGTTCCCTCGATGCTCCTCTGGGATCCCTTCCTCGGGGTGGTCCGCCACGACGGCGCCACTTCCCTGGTCAAGCGTCCCGAAATCCAGCTCCTCCATTTCGCCGTCCATCTGGAACTCGTCCGCCGCTACGGGGCACTCCCCGGTTGGCTCCCCGAGGCCCTCAGCTATGGGGTGCAGGACGAACTGATGGGAGAGATCTACGGCTACTCCAACCGCGGCTGGGAGAAGCTGTCCGACACCTACAACCAGGAATGGCGGGAGCGGACCGCGGCCCTGCTGCGCAAGCGGGTACCCGAACTCCGTTCCCTCCTCGGCGACCGCAATCAGGCCTTCGAACAAGATCGCGCCTACGGTCGCTTCGCGCTCGGGCTCTGGTTGCTCGATGGCGCTGCCCCCGGAAAGCTGGATTCCCTGTTGCGGGCCTACGCCGAAGCACGCCCCGCGAAGGAGACTCGGGAGCAGAACTGGGTTCCCAAGGCCGCCTTGCAGACTCAACTCTTCGCGAGGGCCCTGGGCGGGGATCCAATGGCGAAGGTGGCCACCTTCTGGGAAGGGGTTTCCCTGGAAGGGGGGCCGAGAGCCCGTCACGCAGCCCGGATCGCTTCCATCGAGAGCTGGATCGGCGCGCAGAGGAAACTTCGCTCATACGAGAACAAGGGGCACGACCTCCGTCTGATCAGCGACTTCGGGGCCAGGGACGCCCGCCGGATCCTCAAGGCCGCGGAAGCGGAGATCGGAAGACTGGAGCGCGCCATCGGCCCCATCCCCACCGATCCCGCCGGGGAGGACTCCCCCTCACTCCCGCCCCCCCTGACGGCGATCTTCTTGCGCGACGCGGGGCGCTACACCGATCTCTGTGCGACCATCGCCCGATCTTCGCCGGGCCTCGCTTCCTACATGGCCACTTCCGCGCGGACGACCGGCTTCCTTCTCCCCCGACTCCCCTACACCGCCGGCATCCAGACCAGTGCCCCGGCGGTGAACTACGTGATCCACAACCTGGTCCACCTGTGGCTGCGGCGCCGCGTCGGCGAGCTCCCGCTGTGGCTGTCCGAGGGCCTGGCCTGCGCCGCGGAGGAAGGACAGACCGGCATGGTCTCGGCCAACTGGTACCTGGACGGCTTCGTCTACGACGCCTCCCGCACGGCGTGGCGAAAGACCGCCCAGGACTACGTGACCACTTCGAAGAAGACCATCCTCTGCTACGACTGGACGGGACTCGGGCGCAACACCGAACCGCCGATGGTGCGCAAACCCAAACCCGATCTCGCCGCGCTCTTCGCCTACCCCGCCACCACCTATCGAGACGACCTCGCCCACTATGCCTATGCCTTCGCGGTCTGGGGGCGGGACGGAGTACCGGAAGGTCTCCGCCGTTTCGTCGGTCTGCTCCAGCGGGAGTACCAGGAGCGCTGGCCGGGGGGTGGCCGCTTCCTCCCCTCCCCGGAGCGCACCCGGGATCTCGCCGTCCAGGCCTTCGGAGAGGATTTCGAGAGGGATTTCGTGGATTGGTGGCGGAAGGGACCGAAAAGGGGCAAGAGATAGGCCGGAACCCGCCCCCCGGTTCCAGGTGTAGGCTGGAAGGGTGGTACACGGACTCCACACGGTGCTTCTGATCGCGGCGCTCCTCCAGGGAGGAGCTCGCAGCCCCGGCGTACCCTCGACCATCCACACGCTCTACGTGGTCGAGATGGAACACCTGGACGTGGGTTTCACCGCGCCCCCCTCCGTCGTCGCGGACGGCGAGTACACCCATTTGCTGGACGCCCTCCACATCGCGGACACCCACCCGAACTTCCGCTGGACCATCGAATCCGCCTGGCAACTCGAACAGTTCGACCAGCGGGCGAGC
>CAYVRL010000015.1:0-14096 GCA_964454065.1 uncultured Planctomycetales bacterium
AGCGAACCCCGGGGGTGGGGGCATACCGAAATCCACCGGGTCGCCACTGCGGGGGATTCCCCCCAGGATTTGGAATGGGCTTGGGTGCCTCAACCCGATGCCCCCGAGGATCGCACGGTCTTGCGCGTCGTCCTCCCGAACCCGGTCGCCCCGGGCGCCGAAACCGCTCTCTCCGTGGCCTTCACCGCCCAACTGCCCCCGGCCTTCCGCCGCAGCGGCACCGACGGCCAAGGCGGTTACATCCATGCCGCGCAGTGGTTCCCGAAGATCGGGGTCTACGAGGACCGGGACGGTCGCGCCCAGTGGAATTGCGAACCCTACCATTACCTGACCGAGTTCTATGCCGATTACGGCGACTACGTCGTCACCCTCACCCTTCCCGAGCGCTATGCCGACAGGGTCGCGGCGAGCGGGAGTCTGGCCGATGCCACGACCCTCGAACGGAGCCACCAGGTCCGTTACCGCTTCGAGGCCGAGGACGTCCACGACTTCGCCTGGTCCGCCGACCCCGACTTCGTGGTGATCCGGAAGGACTTCGATCCCACCGCGTGGTCGGATTCCGGGGAGGAGCGGCGGGTGGCCAACGCTCTCGGGCGGTCCATCGCCTCGGTCCGTCCCCAGCCCACCAAGATCCTCCTGTACCTCCAACCCGAGCACCGTTCCCTGGAGGGCCGTTATCTGACCGCCCTCTCCAAGGCGATCTACTACTTCGGACTCTGGTACGGATCCTACCCCTACCCGACCATCAGCCTGGTCGATCCCGCCAACGACGCGCGCGGCACCGGGGGAATGGAATACCCGCGCCTGATCACCGCCGGGGCCCGCCTCGGCACCCTGCCCTCGACCCTCTCCCCCGAAGGGGTCACCATCCACGAGTTCGGCCATCAGTTCTGGTACGGCCTGGTCGGCAACGACGAGTTCCGCGACGCATGGCTGGACGAGGGCTTCAACACCTACAGCACTTCCCGCGTGGAGCACATCGCCTATCCCCCTCCCCGGGCCACCTATCGCCTCTTCGGGCGGGAGCACCTCGGGCGCCCCGCGGGACGGGAGCCCTCCTACGGACCGGGGGATGCGCGCGCCCTGCTGACCCTGCAGCGCTGGGAATCGCCGGATCTGCGCCTGCTTCCGCCCCTCTCGGTCGAGTTGCGGCACGCCACCGCCCTCGACCGCTGGCTGCGCGAACTGCCCCCGGTGAGCGCCTGGCCCGACGTCGAGAACGATCCCATCGAGAACCTGCGCTTCCAGCACGAGGCCGACTGGTCCGACCCCATCGCCACTCCCACCTTCGGACTCCTGAACCCGCGGATGCGGAGGGTCAACGCCTACTACCGTCCGGCCATGACTCTGGAGTGTTGTGCATCCCTGATGGGTGAAACTCGCTGGACCCGCTTGATGCGCGCCTGGCAGGAGCGCTGGCGTTTCCGCCATCCCCACCCGGCGGATTTCCTCGCGATCCTCCAGGAATTCGGTGCGGGAGCGAAAGTGGGGGAGGTTCCGGTGGACTGGGCGGCCTTCTGGAGACAGGCCTACGCGGAGAATCGGCTCCTCGACTATGCGGTGGATCGGATCGCGAACCAGCCCTCGCCCGCGAAGCAGGACTCGCCCGCGGCCCGAACCTGGGACTGCGTGCTGGAACTCCGCCGTCGCGGGGACTTCCGCCTCCCGGTCCTGGTGCGCGTCCACTGGGACGACGGCACCTCCGAGGACCTGTCCTGGGACGGCCAGGATCCCTGGAAACGGTGGCGATGGCCGAGCAGCCATCGGAAGCTGCTCCGCGCCGAGATCGATCCCGATCGGCACGTCCTCTTGGATCGCGACTGGTTGAACGATTCCCGTTCGGTGACCCCGGACCGCCACCGCGCCTTCCGGGCGGGCCTGCGCGCGATGATCTGGGCCCAGCAAGTCCTGCACTACGCGGGAGGCATGGGATGAGTTCCCAGGACCCCTCGACTTCGCTCCCCGCCCCGGCCACCACCCTGGTCGTGGACGCGCTCCCCGATCCGAATGCCCCGGTCCCCTCCGGAGCCGCGCCCCCGGCACTGGTGCCGCGCCCACCTCGGGGCCCCCTCACCCTCCTGATGGATGGTCTGGCCATGGCCCTCGGCCGCCCCCGGGTGCTGCTGTTCCTCCTCGGCTTCTCGATCCTCAGCGCTCTTCCGGCGGCGCTTCCGGTCTATCGATCGGCCGTGGAGCACCTGGGGATGCTCCCACCCACCTGGCATGGTCTGCCCCTGGACTTCCACGCTCCGATTCCGGCTTGGATCTTCCTGGACTGGCAGCGTGCCGATCCGGGCCTCCAAGCCGCCCTGAGCTCGGGATTGGCGGCAGGCATCCTCTTCGCCTCCCTTTCCGGCCTCCTGATCTGCGCGGGCTGGATGAGCCTGGCGGTGGGGAATCGCCGTGAGCACGGCCTGTACGCCTTCCTGCGCGGGGCCGGGCGCCACTTCTTCCCCTTCTTCCGCACCTGGCTGATCGGTCTCGCCCTCTTCTACGCCTTGACCTGGCTGGTTTGGGGGCCGCCCGGGGAAGCCCTGGTCCATCGCCTGCTCCCGGGAGGAGATCCTTCCCGAGCCTCCTCGGAGAACCTGGGGCGCTGGGTGGTCCAGGGGCGGGAGATCCTGTCCCTGTTCGCGCTACTGATCGGCGAGGTCCTCCTCGACCTCGCTCGTGCGAGTCTGGTGGCCGGGGGACGTCGTTCCGCATTGCTCGCGATGCTGCGGGGCCTGCTGCGTTTGCTGATGGAGCCGCTGCGGATCCTCTCGATCGTCGGTGCCGGTCTGGTCCTGGATCTCCTCTGGGTCGCCGCGCTCGCTGCCTTGGTGAGTTTCACGGTGGTTCCGCTCTGGGCCCTGGTCTTCCTCGTGCCACTGGGGAGGATCCTCTTCCGGGGCGCTCGTTACGGTGCCTTCGCGATGCTCTTCCAGGACCGCATCCAGTTGCGCGAAGCCGAAACCGCTCATCCCTCGCTGGGGGTTTGAGTGCTTTCCTCGCCGAGGAAGATTCCGCTTTCCGCGGCTCTCGTCTTGTCCTTCCCCTCCTCCGGGCCTAATTCGCACTGGAATGGGGGACCCTTCCCGAAACCCCTTCGCCTCGTCCTCTCATGACCCTCCTCTCCGCTCGCGACCTGATGACCTCCCGCTTGATGACCGTACGGCCCACCATGGGTCTGAACGAGTTGGTGGATTTCCTCCGGGACAACAAGATCCACGGCGCCATGGTCAAGGAGGGGGAGCGGATCATCGGGGTGGCTTCCTTCACCGATGTCCTGGACTATCTCTCCGACGAGGCGGGGGGAGAAGCGGCCAGTTACGAAAGCTTCCAGACCTTGGCCCAGGCCCCCTCGACCGATCTCCAGAACCGGCTGGACAGCGCCACGGTGAACGACGTGATGACCCCTGCGGTCCTCACTTGCGACGCGACCGCGAGCGCCGGGGAGGTCGCGGACCTGATGCTTCGGGAGGGCATCCATCGGGTGGTCGTCACCGAGGGCGGCACCGCCCTCGGGGTGCTTTCCGCCACGGATCTACTCCGCTCGGTGAAGAAGTATGAAGAGCGCCTGACGGGGGGCGCGCCGGGCTAGAATCCGGCCGCATGAGTGCCAGTCTCCATGGAGCCGCGGTGATCGGCCAGTCGGGTGGTCCCACCGCGGTCATCAATCAGTCCCTGGTCGGAGCGGTCGAGGAATGCTTGCGCCACGGGGAGGTCGTCACTCGGGTCCTCGGCGCCCGCCATGGGGTCCAGGGCCTGCTGGAGGACCAGTTGGTGGATTTGGGCGCGGAGACGCGGGAGACCCTGGAAGCGGTGGCCGCGGTGCCGGCCGCGGCGCTCGGTTCGGTGCGCCGCAAGCCCGCCGCGGAGGACGTGGAACGGATGATCGCCACTTTCCGTCGCCACGACATCCGTTTCTTCTTCTACATCGGTGGGAACGACAGCGCCGAGACCGCGCACATCGTCGCCACTCAGGCGGAGGAGCGGGGTTACGAACTGCGCTGCTTCCACATCCCCAAGACCATCGACAACGATTTGCGGGTCACGGACCACTGTCCGGGCTATGGCTCGGCGGCCCGCTTCGTGGCCCACGTCCTGCAAGGGGACGATCGTGACAACCGTTCCCTGCCCGGGGTCAAGATCGACGTGGTGATGGGGCGGCACGCCGGTTGGTTGACCGCGGCGGCCTCGCTCGGACGCCGGGACGAGGAAGACGGTCCCCACCTCCTCTATCTTCCCGAACGAGTCTTCGATCCGGAGGCTTTCGTGGAAGCCGTGGCCGAGGTCGAGGAACGGCTGGGGCGCTGTATCGTCGCGGTCTCGGAAGGCATTCACGACCCCGCGGGGCGACCTTTCCTGCAAGTCTACGCGGAACGGGTGGGCTCGGCCCTGGCCGGGCAGCGGGACAGCCACGGCAACGTCCAGTTGAGCGGCACGGGTGCCCTGGGGGACGCTCTGGTCCGTCTGGTCCAGGACCGGCTGCCCGGCACGCGGGTCCGCGCCGACACCCTCGGCTATCCGCAGCGCTCCTTTCCGGCCGACATCTCTCCGGTGGACGCCGGGGAAGCACGCGAGGTCGGTCGCGCCGCCGCCCGCGCCGCGATCTCGGGCGATCATCCCAGCGGTTCGATCGCGTTGCGCCGCGTTCCGGAGGGGGACTACCGCTGCGAGATCTTCGTGACCCCGCTGGAGACCGTGGCCCGGGTCACGCGCCCGGTCCCCGAGGAGTTCCTGCTCGGTGACCACGATCTGAGCCCCGCCTTCCGCGACTACGCCCTCCCCCTGACCGGCGGCCTCCGCCCCATGGTCGACCTCGCCCTCCACCCCGTCTGATCCCCGCCCCCGAGGTCGTGTCCTGCACTCTCCACGCCACCCGCACTGGCCCCATCGGCCTCGGCTCCAGGAAAGGATGAGGAAGCCCGGAGGATCCTTCG
The DNA here is from genome assembly GCA_964454065.1 of uncultured Planctomycetales bacterium. GTDB lineage: Bacteria > Planctomycetota > UBA1135 > UBA1135 > UBA1135 > CAYVRL01. The sequence goes on from CAYVRL010000015.1 coordinate 4,926, forward strand.
TTTCGAAGTTTTTCGCCCTGGAATCGGCGAGCGGGATCCTCCTCATGCTGGCCGCGGTGGTCGCGCTCGTATGCGCCAATACCCCGTTGCAAACCTACTATTCCTTGCTTCTGGATACCCCGGTCGAAATTCGCGTCGGCGCTCTGGAAATCGCAAAACCCCTGTTGCTCTGGATCAACGACGGATTCATGGCGGTCTTCTTCTTCCTCGTCGGTCTGGAGTTGAAGCGAGAGTTGATCGAAGGCGAACTCTCGGACAAGCGCAAGATCATCTTGCCCGGGGCGGGGGCGATCGGAGGCATGATCGCCCCGGCAGCCATCTATCTCTTCTTCAATGCCAGTGATCCGGTCTCGATGTCGGGTTGGGCGATCCCCGCGGCCACGGACATCGCTTTTGCGCTGGGGGTCTTGTCCTTGTTGGGTTCCCGCGTTCCCACGAACCTCAAGGTATTCCTCACTTCCCTGGCCATCTTCGATGACATCGCCGCGATCCTGATCATTGCCCTTTTCTACACGGAAAGGATATCCCTCAACGCGCTCGGGGTCGTCCTGGGCTGCGTCGTGGTCCTGAGCCTCTTGAACCGACGGCATTCCGAGACGAAGAGTCTCTATCTCCTGGTGGGTGTGGTGATGTGGGTCGCAATGCTGAAGTCCGGGGTCCACGCCACCCTGGCCGGCGTCGTCTTGGCCATGTTCATTCCCATGAAGGCGAAGACCGCTGGGAATCCCTCCCCGTTGAAGAGCTTGGAACAGGACCTACACGGCGCGGTAGCCTATTGCATCCTGCCCTCCTTCGCTTTCGCCAACGCCGGGATCCACTTTTCGGGGGTCGGCGTGGAGCAGATCCTGCACAGCGTTCCCTTGGGCATTGCCCTCGGTCTGTTCCTCGGGAAGCAAGTCGGCATCTTCGGCATCTGCTGGATCGTCATTCGGCTTGGTCTGAGTCGGTTGCCCTCCGGCATGTCATGGGGAAGTCTGTATGGCACCGCGGTTCTTTGCGGCATCGGTTTCACCATGAGTCTCTTCATTGGGACACTGGCCTTCGACGGGACCCAGGCCACGCGACTCTTCGACGAACGTCTCGGCATCATCCTCGGATCCTTGGCTTCGGGTGTCCTGGGTTATCTGGTTCTGCGCGTCCAACTGCGTTCCGGTCCCTCGTAGGAAGAGGAGTGGCCAGGATCCAGGGAGTCAACCCCTGGATGGGGACCGCTTTCCGCGGATGGGTCGGCCGGGAAGGCCGCAGGGAAGGAAAAACGGGGAAGCCACCCTCCTGATTCCGAGACCCGGGTGGCCTTCGATGCTCCCGAGAGGGTTCCCTTCCCGGGAGACGTCGTGGGGCTTCACCGGATCTCCATCTTTTCTTCCACACTTCCTCCAATCTCGGCCACTATCCTTCGAACCACCGGGCACGATCTAGACCCGGCGTCCCCCAAACAAGCATCCATGCTGATCACCGCACTGCTCCTGCTCCAGGCTCCGGTCGCCCAAGGCCCCGTCTCGGCTTCCGAAGGCTTGAGCTTCACCTTCCCCGGCGACCCCCAGGAACGAATCCATTCCATCTTCGGTCGCCTCCAGACCGACTTCCACTTCTTCTCGGGCGGCAGCGCGACGCAAGCGGCGCTCGCGAAGACCTTCAAGGACGGCAACGAAGTGCGCCGCGCCCGCATCGGCATGAAGGGCGAGCTGTCCAAGAACATCGTGTACAAGGTGGAGTACGACTTCAATAGCTCGAAGTCGGACCTCACCGATACCTACCTGGAGCTCAAGGGCCTGGGTTCCGGCGATCTGAAGATCGGCCACTTCAAGGAGCCCTTCGGCTTCAACGAGCTGACCTCCAGCCGCTTCGTGACCTTCCTGGAGCGCTCTCTGCCCACCTTGAGCTTCGCCCCGAGCCGGAACGTCGGGGTCATGTACGAGGGGCACGACGAAGCCACTACCTGGCAGGTCGGGGTCTTCCGCGATTCGGACAAGAGCGGCAGCTCCAAGGCGACGGGGCAATCCTGGTCGGCCACTGGGCGCTTCGTGTACCGGCCCTGGTTCGAGGACGAAGGCGAGAAGCTGCTCCACCTCGGGGTGGCCTATAGCCTACGCCGCACCGACGGCGGCCACACCTTCAAGGCCGAGCCCGAGAACCACTTCCTGGGCAGCTTCTTCAGCTACGCGGCCCCGACCCTCGACAGCTACAACCTAGTGGGTCTGGAAGGTGCCTGGGTCAACGGTCCGGTGCACGTCAGTGGCGAGTACATGACCACCGCGCTGAGCGATCAGACCTCGTTCGAGCCGACCCTGAAGGGCTGGTACGTCCAGACCGGCTGGTTCCTGACCGGGGAGCACCGGGGTTACAAGACCTCCGCAGCGGCCTTCGAGCGGGTCAAGACCAAGACCAATGCCCTCGACGACGGGGCCGGCGCCTGGGAGATCGCGGCCCGGGTCTCGCGGGTGGATTTCAGCGCCGCCACCCCCGGCAACCAGCTCGACGACGTGAGCTTCGCCCTCAACTGGTACCTGAACAGCTACACCCGGATGATGCTGGACTACACCACCGCCAACTGGGATGCCAACGATACGACGAACATCGTGGCGCTGCGCGTGGCGTTCGACTTCTGAGCCAACCCCCGGAGTCTGGCCTCACCCAGTGGAGGTCTTTCCGGTGCCCCTTCGGGGCAGGGCGTACGCCCTGCCCCGAAACTCGATCCTGACCACCGCTGGGGGACCGGGGGCCGTACTCCCCGGCCGGGCCCAGCCCGGATGTCAGGGCCACGGAGCAGACGTCTCCGGGCCGAAGAGGTTACGGAAAGGGCTGGAGGGGACCTCCACTGGTTGAGGCCAGACTCCGGGGGGGGCATCATCGGTCCCCATGTCGGCCCTCCGCCCCTACCGGGAGCTCACCCTCTCCAGCGTCCTGATGGGGGCGCTGGTGGGGATCGTGCTCAACATGGGGATCTGCTACGCGGGCTTGCAGATCGGCTTCACCATCGTCGGCTCGGCGGTGGCCGCGGTGCTGGGCTTCGGTCTGTTGCGCGGGATCCTGCGCCGCGGGAGCATCCTCGAGGTCAACGTCTTCCAGACCGTGGCCTCGGCGGTGAATACGGTCAACGCCGGGGTGATCTTCACCGTACCGGTGCTCTTCCTGCTCGGCCTGGAGGAGCGGATCGACTACCCCGCGCTCATCCTCGCGACCATCGCCGGCTCCCTTCTCGGGGTGGTGATGATCATCCCCCTCCGCAAGCAGATCGTGGAGTACGAACGCTTGCGTTTCCCGGAAGGAACCGCGGTGGGAGCGATCCTGAAGTCCCCGGGAGCCGGGATCCGCAAGGCCCAACTCCTGGTCGGCGGGGTGCTGCTGGCGGCGGCGATCTCCGCGTTGACCAAGCACTGGGGAAAGGGCGAGGGGGTGCCCCCCTTCCCCGAGCGACTCGACCTCGGGCCGCTTCTCCATCTGCCCGCCGCCTTCAGCGCGGTGCTCGCGGTCAGCCTTCTGAGCCTCGGCGCCGGCTATCTGGCGGGGCGGCCGGGGCTGGTGGTGCTCTACGGGACCCTGCTCAACTACTGGGTGCTGGTTCCGCTCGCGATCCTGCTCGGCTGGGTGCCGGCGGCCTGGGCCGGCTATTCCCTGTCCTCCCGGGATGTCTCCCGGGGCGCCGATTTCCTGGACGCCTTCTCCCACTTCACCTCCCGTCACGTGGGGATCGGAATGATCCTGGGGGGCGCGGTGGCCGGCATCCTGGTGGCACTGCCCGCCTTGCGCGCGGCTTTCGCGAGCTTGCGGGGCGGCGGCCCGGGGGGCGACCACGAACGCCGGGAAGAGATCTCGATGAAGGTCCTGAACCTCTTCACCGTGGTCGGGCTGGTCATGGTGTTGATCGCCGCCAAGCTCTCCGGCGGGGCGGACATGGGGTGGGGGACCGCACTGATCCTCACCCTCGCCGGCGGTGCCTGGCTGTGGCTGGCGGGTTTGGTGGTCGCTCAGACCACCGGCCGCACCGATTGGTCCCCGCTCTCCGGCCTGGCCCTGATCGCCATCGCGATCATGATGGCCATCCTCGGCACCGGCGAGGACGCGGTGGTCCCCGCGGTCACCCTGGGCGCCGCGATCTGCGTCGCCACCTCCATGTGCGCCGACATGATGGCCGACCTGAAGACCGGTTACCTGGTCGGAAGCCTGCCGATCAAGCAGCAGATCGCCCAGATCAGCACCTGCTGGATCGGTCCGGCGGTCTCGGTACTGACCGTGATCATCCTCTGGAAGGCCTACGCCTTCGGGCCCGAGCAAGCCCAGGTCCTCTACGCCCGGCGCGCCGCCGCCGCCGGCTTGGAGAGCGCCTATGCCACCGCCCAGGCCGATCCCGCCGCCCTCACCCGCTTCGTCGCAACCCACGAATCGACCTTGGGTCGCCCCGACCGCCGACCGAAGGGCACTCCGGAACTCGGTGCCCCCCAGGCCGGTGCCCTCGAGGCCGCGATCCAGATCGTCCAGAACGGCGACGTCCCCCTCGGCAAGTACTTGACCGGGGCGATCCTCGGCCTCCTGGTCTCGCTGCTGGTCTCCCCGGGGCTGGGAGTCATGGTCGGGCTTTCGATGTACCTTCCCTTCGAATACATGATCGTCTTCGGAATCGGGGGAATCCTGAACATCCTGGTCTCCCGCTGGCGCGGGGCCCGCTTCGCCGAGGAATACGGTGTCCCGGTGGCCGCCGGGCTGATCGTCGGCGACGCTTTGGTCGGGGTGATCCACGCGATCGTCAAGGTCTCCCAGTCCTTCACCGGATGAATCGATGGAACTCCTCCTGCGCGCGCTCCTGATCCTGGGCTTCTGCGTCGGCACGGTCGGCGCGGCCGGTTTCGGCGAAAGCATCGAAGCCATGGCCTGGCCGCTCTTCGGGGGCGGGCTGGCGCTCGTGATCGGAGCGGGTCTGATCCTGCGGCTGCGTCTCAAGCGCCGGGATGCCGAGGGCGAGGGTTCGATCGGCGTGGAACTCGCCGAAACCGTGGCCCGGATCGCCCACGAGGTGGACGCACTCGCGGAGTCCGCATCCGAACTCGGGCGGGAGGAGTTCTGCCGTCGGACCGATGCCCTCCTGAACGGCCCCTTCTTCGACCTCGGCTCCCGGAACGAGGAACTGCTCCGGCGCCTCGGGGCGGGGGTCTACGCGAGCATCTGGGACGGTTTCGCGACCGCCGAGCGCCTGCTGGCGCGGGCCTGGAGCATGGCCACCGACGACCACCTCGCCGAGGGTCTGGAGGAGTTGCCGCGGGCCCGGCGCGCCATCGACCGCGCGGCGACGGCCGCCGCCGCCGCCGCGACTTCCTCCCCGCCTGCGAACTAGGTCAACGCCGCGACCATTTCCGCGTAGTTTTCGGACCATGAAATTGCTCCACGTCCTTTCCGCGGTCCTCCTGAGCGCGGCCCCGATGGCCGCCCAGGGGGCTTTCCTCGGGGTCCAGATGGCTCCGACCGACCAGGGTTCCGGAGTCTCGGTGGTCGAGGTCACGAAAGCCAGCGCCGCCGAGATCATGGGCATTCGGAAGGGTGACGTCCTGCATGCGGTGGACGGCAAGGAGGTCGTCGGCCCGAAGGATTTCGCCGCCCGGATCCAGCGCCATTCTCCTGGTGATCTGGTCACCATCGGCATCACCCGTGGGGACCAGCAGATGGAACTCCGTGGTCTCCTGGGTCGCCTTCCCGGAGTGGGTCCCCTGCACCCCGCTTTCCCTTTTCCGGAGGGCTTCGAGCGGGGGCACTTCCCGGGGATGGATGACCTGTTCGGGGATCTGGACAAGATGAAGGGCATGGAACTCCCCAAGGAGTTCCTGGATCAACTCGGGGACATGCGGATGCGCATCGGCGAGTTCCCCGACGGCTTCGAAATGCGTTTCTTCACTCTGCCCGACGGGATGAAGGGCCACACCAAGGTCACGATCCGCTATCCCGGCGATACTCCCAAGGAGGACCGGGATCGCCTGGTCGAGGAAGCCAAGCGGAAATATGGCGAGGACGTGAAGGTGGAATTCGAGGGCGAAGGGACGAGTATCCGCATGGAGAGTTCCTTCCAGAGCGGCGGAATGGATGCGGGAGAAGGCCTGGAGGACGAAAGCGAAGGGAACGAGGACACCTTCGAGAACGTCCCCGAACTCCTGAGGAAGGCGGATTCCGTGACCCCGCCCAAGGCCTCCGCGACCCACTGGCATGCCAACCTGGACGAAGCCCTGGCCGCCGCCGAGAAGAGCGGGAAGCCGGTCCTCGTGGACTTCTACGCCGAGTGGTGTGGTCCTTGCAAGCGGCTGGCCAAGACCGTGCTGGACAACCCCGAACACACTGATCTCATGGCTTCCTTCGAGGCCGTGCGCGTCGACATCGATCGGAACCGGGAGTTGGCCGAAAAGTACCAGGTCCAGAGCATTCCCGATGTGCGCATCCTCGACGCCGAGAGCAACGAGATCAGTCGTCTGGTCGGCTTCGGGGGAGAAAAGGCCACGGTCCAATCCCTGAAGCAGATCCTGAAGGAGCGGGACCGGACCCAGGAAGGCGGCCAGGGCAAGGCTGAAGGGAAGACCCCGCCCCATGCGCAGGAGAAGGGGCAGGACGGCGATTCGGATCAGCGGGCCGCCGCCCAGGAGCGTCAGCGTGCCTTGCAGCGGGAGGCCCTACGGAAGCGAATGACCGAGGTCCAGGCCCAGCTCGAGGAACTGGAGAAGCAACTCCATCGGCTCGAGGACGAGTAGGACTTCCGTCCCGGTACGACGTGGGCGATCCGGAAACCCGGGTCGCCCTTTTTCTTCGCTTTTTCCTGTTGACGGGGGAGGGGACGGCCGCAGATGCCTTGCCATGCCCTGCCCCCGCTCCGCCCTCTTGCTCGCCGCGGCCCTGTTCCTCGGGGCCGCTAGCCTGCCCGACGGCCTCCAGGCCGCCTCGGTCAGCGCTCCGCCGTCCCTCACCGACCTCGTCGCCGACGCCCAGATCGTGGCGGAGTTCGAGGTCCTGGACCACCATTCGGAGATGCTTCCGGACGGCAGCATCCAGACCCGCTACACCTTCTCGACCGTCACGCCGATGAAGGGAAGAGTCGCCTCCATCCAGGAAGTCACCCTCCCGGGCGGCGTGGTGGCCGATCGTGGCCTCTACGTCCCTGGAGTTCCGATTCTCCGCGATGGCGAGCGGCACATCCTCTTCCTGACCCAGCAGAGTGAAACGAAACCCTGGCGGATGCCCGTCCGACTCCTGGACGGAGATTACCGGGTCCTCCCGGGCAACGGGAGTTCCCGACGGGTCGCCTCGGCCGCCCTCGAGGGAGGCGTCGTGCGGGAACGGGACTACCGCTCCTTCGTCGCCGCGATCCTCGAAGAAGTGGCGCGCCAGTAGCCTGCTCCTGCGGGGGCTGCTGCTCCTCGTGGCTTTCGAGACGGGCGGAGGGGCCGCCAACGCCTACGTCCGGATCATCCTCGACGGGAAACGCCTTTCCTGGGGCACGAACATCATCCACTGGCGGCTGAACAGCGCCGGTTCGGACGATATCGCGGATGATTCCGAACTTCCCGCGATTCGCCACGCCTTCCAGGCCTGGCGGGACGTGACCGGCAGTCGAACCAGCTTCTATTTCGAGGGGAAGACGCCCTCCTCCACGGTCGGCAATGCCGACCATTTGGTGCTCTTCGACGAGAACAACCAGACGGGTTACTTCCCTCCCGGATCCGGGACCGTGGCGATCACCCCGATTGCTTACGACACCGGCAGCGGAAGGATCGTGGATGCCGACATCCTGTTCAACGGCAAGGATTGGGCCTGGTCCACCGACGGCAGCCCCGGCACCTTCGACGTGGAGGACGTCGTCACTCACGAGATCGGCCACTTCATCGGCCTGGATCACACTCCGGTCCTGGGCGGGACCATGTGGCCCTATGTCTCGCACGGCCAGTGGTTGCACCGTTCCTTGTCCGCGGACGATGCCAGCGGGGCGGTGGCGGTCAACCCCTACGGCAGTGACGGTCGCTTGACCGGAACCGTGTACAAGCAGGGGGGGAGTCTGTTGCAAGGGGCCATGGTCACGGTGGTGGATTCCGCCGATGGCCGTTCGATGGCCAGCAACGTCAGCGGCAGCGATGGGCGCTGGACGGTGCGCGGCTTGCCCGCGGGGGACTACCTGGTCTACGTGGCCCCGATCGAGGGGGCGATCAGCGCCGCCCAGTTCGCCGGCAACGGCACCGTGCAAACGGCTTTCGGCGCCAACTTCTACGGCGGCCACGAAGCCCCCTTGCAGTTCCACGTCTCCAGCGGCGCCACCGTGGACTGCGGGATCCTGACCCTTCCTGCCGACACGCCCCTGAAGGACAGCACGAGTTCGGTCTTGATCCTGCGCCCGGGCGAGTCGCGCTCCTTCAACATTTCAGGCAGTTCCTTCCTGCCCGGGCAGATGCAGGTCTGGGAGGAGAGTCCCTATTTGAGCTTGAGCAACGTCAGCAGTGGTTCCTCGTGGATCCAGGGGGTCGTGACCGCGGCGGCGAACTGCCCCTACGGGCTCTACGACCTGTACCTGAAGACTCCCGCGGGGGCGATGGAGGCGGTCACCGGAGTCATCGACGTGGTCGCCCCGGCGCCCCAGTTGCTCGCGGTGGACCGCTCCTCGGCCTCGATCCAGGGTGGGGAAACGATTCGCTTGACCGGTACGGGTTTCCAGGACGGGGCCTTCGTTCTCTTCAATGGGGTGGAAGCCGCTTCGGTCACTTTCGTGGATGCCAACACCCTGGACGTGGTGACGCCCGCGGCCCCAGCGGGAGTGGTCACTCTGTCCCTCAACAACCCCGATGGACAGCAGAGTCGGCTTTCGGGTGCCTTCGCTTTCGCCGCGCTTCCAGTATTGAACAGCGTATTCCCGAGTGCCGGGCAGGCTGCGGGAGGAACCTCGCTCATTCTGGACGGTCAGGACTTCGCGCCGGAGATCCAGGTCCAGATCGGGGACCAAACGGCCACCGTGGAGTGGATCTCCAGTTCGGTCCTGAAGGTCAGTGCCCCGCCCCATGCGGTGGGGGCGGTGGACATCCGCTTGCAGAACCCGATGACGGATCCGGTGATCGTCTCCGGAATGTACAGCTATGTCGAGACCGCCGACCCGGTGATCCATGATTTCACTCCGACCCGCGGTGGGGACGGGGGCGGAGTCAAGGTTCGTTTCCT
>CAYVRL010000016.1:0-14077 GCA_964454065.1 uncultured Planctomycetales bacterium
GCGAGGAATTCCCTTGAGGCCCGCCAAGTAGATCATCATCGGGCCGCCCACCGCCCAGAGGCTCATCAGGGCGAAGGCCGGTGGCCCCCAGAAGGCGGCGTCGGCGCCGAACCACTCGGGGGGATGGAGGCCGAAGGGAGCGAGGAGCGGGGTGAGCGCAGCGTTGAGCAAACCATGGTCGCCGTCGAAGACCCAGCGCCAGAGGACCGCGACGCCCACCCCCGCGAGCACACTGGGCAGATACCAAGCGGCGCGGAAGATACCGATCCCCCTTACTTTGGAATTCATCAACAAAGCGGCACCCAACGCGAAGAGCTGACCGAGCGGAACCGCGAGTAGGGCATACCACGCCGTAACCCGTAGGCAAACCCGGAAGCGTTGATCGTACCCAAGGAGTTGGGAGTAGTTCCCCCAACCCACCCAGCGGGCCCGATCCAGAGTCGCCACCCCATTCCATTTCGAGAAGGAAAGGATCAGGGAAAGACCGACCGGAAAGGCCATGAAGACCAAGAAACCGATCAACCAAGGGGAGATCATGGCCCAGCCGGCGAGTTCTTCGCGCAGGGCGAGAGGGCCGGGTCGGCCGCGCCACCAGCGGAAGGCGGCGAAGGAACCCAGCAAGAGGGCGGTCGCGGCGATCCCGCTCAGAATGCTCTTCCAAGGAATCAAGGGGAAGTCGTTGCGGACCAGCGGTGAGGCCGATTCCAGAGTCCAATCGCGCTCGAAGGCGGAGATCGCTTGTTCGAGGGTGGAATCGCCGCTCTTCAGGGCTTGATCGAGTCGGCTGCCCAACAAGGACTCGAAACGAGGATCCGCGGGCCAGTTCACCACGTGGGCATACTCCGCCTGTTCCAGGAAGGCGCGATCGTTGGCGGGTGGAACGCGGGGATCCAGGAAGGCCGGACTCTCGGCGACCGCGCGACGACTGGGAATCGCCAGTCCAAGGGGAGCCACCGCGGCCTGTGCGCTCCTTCCGCACAAGTGGCGGACCAGTTTCCAGGCCGCGTCGGGGTGCCGACCGCGGGCGGCGACCGACCAGGCCACGGTCAACACCGCGTTCTCGGGGTCTCTCCCCGCCGCATGAGGAAGAGGTACGAAATCCCAATGGAAGCCCTCGATCTCGCGGTAGCCGGGAACCACCCAGCGACCGAAGGGTCCGGCCATCCCGACCTTTCCGGTGCGGAAGACGCTCGCTCCGGTCGCCACCTTGGACTTGCCACTGGTCAGGGTGCGAGTTTCGTCGTGGCGCCAGGAACGCAGACGCGCGAGGGCGCGGCGCACCGGCGTTTCGTCCAGACGCAAGTGTCGGAACCCTGGGTCGGCGACATCCAGGCCGTATGTGCGCAAATAGAGGCGCAGCATCACCGGCCAGGTCACGAACTCGGCTCCGGTGTAGGGGTGGCGCCCGTCCGCGTCCTCCAGGTCGCCGATCGCGCGCGCCGCGCGATGGAACTCTTCCCAGGTCCAGCCCTGGCGCGGGATCGGGAGGCCGGCCCGGGAGAAGAGGTCCAGATTCACGTAGAAACCGACGGTCGTGAAATCCTTGGGGATTCCGTAGAGGGTGCCCCGGCCGGTGGTATGTCCGTCGAAACGGAAGGCATCGACGGTGGCCGGATAGAAGTCCTCGAGTTGGAAGGACTCCGGATCGGGAACGGGAGCCAGCAAGCCGGCTTCCGCGAAGGAGGCGAGCCGTTCCTGACCGAGGTAGAAGACGTCCGGCGGCTCCCCCGCCGCCATCATGGTTTGGAGCTTGGTGTAGAAGGAGCCCGCATCTCCGGGATTGATCCGGCGGACCCGGATTCCCGGGTTCTTCGCTTCGAAATCCCGCAGCAGCCCCTGAACGATCGCGTCCTCTTCCTGGCCGCCCTCTCCGGACCAGTGCATCACGGTCAGCACCGTGGCGGTGGAGTTCTCCTGGGCGCGGGAGCGCGATCGACCGATCACCCGCGCGAAGGACCACGACACCAGCGCGGCCGCGAGGACGACGACGCTGGTGCGGAGGAAACGGGCGACGCGGGCGAGGGGGGAAGGGGAGGCCACCGGATGCAGGGGCCGTACCATCGGTGACGGCCCCTGCCCGAAAGTCTACTGCGCCTCGATCAGGGCTTCGGCCTCCGCCAGGAAGGATTCCAGCTCTTCGTCATGGATCCCCTCCATTTCCTTGCGGGTCCGATCCAGCAATTCACGCGCCTCGTTCTCGTTGCCGAGTTGCCATTGCGCCATCGCCATGAACACCGAATCCTCCGCGCTCGGGTAGGGGTGGCTCTCGGCGGCATTGCGCTCCGCGGCTTCTCGCAAGGTGTCGAGAGCTTCCCGCCAGTTTCCATTCCGGTACTGGGCGACGCCGAGAGTGTTCAGGTAGAAGGGGTTCTCCGGATCCATGCGTACCGCGGACTGTGCCATTCTCAAGCCCCCACGGTAGTCCGCGTCGCGGGAATCGGGGTCGGAAACGATTTGCCATGCACGATCGTTCAGGACGCTGGCGGCGTCTCCTTCGCCGTTCTCCAATTCCCTGCCCACGCGGACCCTTCCGGAAGCCGCGGCGGCGACGAGGCTGGGAATCAGGACTCCCACCGGCGAGAAAGTGTCGATGGAGAAGCTCTTCGAGTCGTGGCGCACGGCGATCGCGGCACCGCCGAGATGCGCCGCCAGGGCCTCGGCATCCGGCGCGGCGACGGTGTCCACCCATTCGGAAGGCATCATCCCCACGGTGGTGGAAAAAGCGGTTGGGGCGAGTTCCTTGAGGTTCAGGTAGACGAGGCCCGCGGCGTCGTCAACGTGCCCTTCACTCAAACCGTGCATGGTACGTTGGAAGGCCGCATCGGCGGCGAGGGTGCTCCGCTCCTCGCCGTCCTGCCAACCGCGAGCTGCCGCAAGCGCAAGATTGGGCTGCGAGGCACATGCCATCCGGCCGTCCGCGATCACGAGGGTCGGGGGCAGCATGGGGAATTCCTCGATCATCACCCGAAAAGCGGACTCACCTCCGGGAAGATCGAAAGGTTGCAAGCGGATCGGAGCGTGCTGTTCCAGGAACAGTCCGTCCAGCTCCTGAATCAGCCGCTTGGCTCCCTCTTCGTCGCGCAAGCTCGCGGTGATGGCCCAGTCCGGAGGCGCCATCAAGCCGGAGGAGAGGAACTGCACCCCCGTCAACTCGTCCCCGAAGACATCCAGGAGATCCTTGCGCAGGTCTATCCCCGTTGCGACGAGATCGGCCGCGAGCAAGGGTTCGATGCGCGCGCCGTTTCCCGGCAGAACGATGTCCACGACTTCTTCAAGGCGCTGCATCAGGAGAGAGGGATCGAAGCGAATGCTTTGCAGCGCGATGGCGTTGGCGGGGACCCTCTCCGCGGCGGGAATCCCACCCGGGAAGGCGTCGAGCAAGGTCCAAACGCCCTTGGGAGTGCCATCGAGGAGCCCCGTGATGTTTTCTCGAATCCCGCCATCCGTCATGGAAACCGCGAAGCCACTGCCGCGGTAGGAGCTCAAGCCGGTCAGGTCCAGGGCTTGGGTCAGCAAGGGCGGAAAGAGGGCCTGGATCGCCGAGAGTTCCAGGGCCTTGTTGGACCAGGCATAGACCACCGGATCCACGGCACTCATCCGGGAGCGGGCCTCGCGGAAGAAGGAATCGTGGGCGAGGGACTTCGCGGGCTGCATTCGCAGCACTTCCTCCATGGTGGCTCGCCGGGTGGTGAGAATCCACCGACCTTCCCCGAGTTTCCCGTAGGCATCGGAAAGGAGCAGACCGAGGATACCGCTTCGCTCGAGGCCGTGCTGGAAGTGGGCGATCTGCTGACCATCCATTTCTTCGTAGGCGAGGCTTCCGCCTGCGGCGGAGAGGAGGTCGGTCCGCTCCAGGGCGTCGTTCACCAGGGCGCGGAGCGCGGGGCCCGGGTCGAGCACCAACACCACATCGATTCCCAGTTCGTAATCCTCCGGTGCGGGGAGTCGCTGCCCGTCGAGTTGTATGGAAGCGATCAAGCCCAGGACATCGAAAACGTCTTGGGCATTCAACGGGTGGCTGCCATCGAGGGAAACCTGGGTGAGGGTCCCATCGGGGCGTTGCACCCGCAGGTGTAAGCCGCGCACTCCGAGGGCGGCCCGCCCGGTCAGATACTGGCGGATCGGTAGTCTTGCCAGCAGGGAGTCCACGGGCTGGGCCGGATCCGCTCCCAACCTCTCGAAGAGTGGGCTGAAGAAGTCGTAGAACTCGGGATCCTCGAGCAGAGAGGCGAGATCGAGTTGGCGTAGACCACGATCCAGGGCGTCGGAGTCGAACTCCAGATAGGAGTAGGAGTCGGAAGGGATCAGGGCCGCGGGATCTCCCGGGGGCGAGGTCTGATCCGGCGCAGCGAAGGCGGGGAGCCCGAGGAGGAGGACCGCGAGGGAGCCGAGGAGGAAGCGGGCGAGACGGGTCATGGTCATCGTATTGGGAATGGGGGCGGGTGGTTTCCTCTACGCTCGATTGTCGGCCTTTCTTCGGGAATTGCCCAGCGGGGGCGGGATGGGTTCCAATGGACTTCGTGCCCGCCCTCTCCTCCCTGTTGTTCGCCCTCCTCGCTTGGTCCGCGCCCCAGGCGGGGGCGTGGCCGCCCGCCCCTGCGCTGGAGCTGCCGCGGGCCGCCCGGGGACCGGGCGAATTGCCGCCTTCGATTCGTGCCCGCCCTGCGGGAACAGGCCGTTGGTCTTGCCGCTTTACTTTCAAACCTCCTAGAGAGTCCGTGAGAAGCGTGTGTTTGGCTGGGAGTTTCAATGCTTGGAAGGTCGGAGCCCTGCCCTTGCGAAAGGGGCCGGGGCGGGTATGGAGCGGAGAGTTGGAACTGGCGGAGGGGCGTTGGCTCTATAAATTCGTGGTGGATGGCCAACGTTGGTATCCCGATCCGCGCAACTCCCGGGGGGAGGACGACGGTCACGGGGGAAGGAACTCGGTCTTGGTCCTCGGGCGCGCGGCGCCCACCCGGCCTTCGCGGGCGCGGGTGGGGGACGGCCGAGTGGACGGCGGTTCCCTGCTCCACGATCCTGGTTCGTTGCGTTACGTGCAGCTCCTCCCCGATGGGAGGGTCCTGCTGCGCCTGGCGACCGCTGCTCACGACCTCGAAGGGGTGGCGGTGTCCTGGCGCGGAGGGGGCTCCCACCCTCTCCGGGTCGTGCTCGAGAATCCGCGGATCGAACTTTGGGAGGGAATCCTCGCCCTGCCCCCGTCCGTGCCGACGGCCATCGAATACTGCTTCGTACTGGAGGACGGGGACACCCGGGTCTCCACACCACGGACCTGGACCCTGAACCGCAAGACCATGCACTCTTTCCAAACCCCGGAGTGGAGCAAGAACGCGACCTGGTACCAGGTCTTCGTGGATCGCTTTCGTAACGGCAATGCCGAGAACGATCCCAACCCGGTCCGCCCCTGGACCAGTGCATGGTTCACGCCCAGCCCTTGGGAAAGGAAGAGTGGGAAGGAATTCTATGAGGACTACGTCTATCACAGGTTCTATGGCGGAGACTTGCAAGGTCTGGAGGGGCAACTGGGATACTTGAAGGACCTGGGAGTCACCGCACTCTATTTGAACCCGATCTTCCAGGCCCGATCCCCGCACAAGTACGACACCACGGATTACCGGCACGTGGACGAGCACTTCGGGAAGGTGGGGGACTATGCCCAGGTCGCGTCGGAAGAGGATCTCCTCGACCCGGCGACTTGGAAATGGACCGATTCCGACGAAATCTTTCTCGAATTCTTGAGGAAGGCCCATGCCCAGGGGTTCAAGGTCGTGATCGATGGGGTCTTCAATCATGTCGGGACCGCTCACCCGGCTTTCCAGGACTTGCTCGCCAAGGGCCGTCACTCGCGCTTCGCCGATTGGTTCGAGGTGACTTCGTGGAAACCCTTCCGCTACCAGGGATGGGCGGGCTTCGGCGAACTTCCGGTCTTCAAGAAGGGGGACGGCGGTTTCGCGAGCGCGGAGGTGAGGGATCACCTCTTCGCGATCACTCGCCGCTGGATGGATCCCGATGGGGACGGGGATCCCTCCGATGGGATCGATGGCTGGCGTCTGGATGTTCCCAACGAGATTCCAGGCCCCTTCTGGGAGGATTGGCGGCGCCTGGTCAAGTCGATCAACCCGGAGGCCTACATCAGTGGGGAGATCTGGGATCGGGCCGATTCCTGGCTGGAAGGGAACCGTTTCGACGCGGTGATGAATTACCCCTTCGCCGCCGCGGCGGTGGATTGGCTCGGGGGGGGACGGAAAGGCCGCGCCACGAGTGCCTTCGTGACCGAACTCGCTGACCTCCGTATGGCCTACCCGCGGGCCGCCACCGACAGTCTGATGAACCTCCTCGACAGCCACGACACCGATCGGTTGGTCTCGATGTTCGCCAACCCGGGGAGGGATTACGACCGGATGAATCGTCCACAAGACGACAATCCCGACTACGACCAGGGCAAGCCCTCCCCGGAGTGCTACGCGCGGGCCCGTCTGCTCGCTCTGCTCCAGGCCACCTATGTCGGGGCGCCGATGATCTACTACGGAGACGAAGTGGGAATGTGGGGAGCGGACGACCCAAGTTGTCGGAAGCCCATGTTGTGGAAGGATCTGGAACCCTACCAGGACGCGAAGCACGATTTCGTGATGGAAGACCAGCTTCAGTGGTATCGGCGGGTCTTCGGTCTGAGGCGGGCGCATCCGGCCCTGCGAACGGGGAGTCTCCATACCCTGCTCGTGGACGACGAGCAGCGACTTTGGGTTTTCGAGCGCGCGGGTGGGGGGGAGAAGCTGCTCGTGGCCCTGAACGGGGGAGAGGAAGCCGTGTCCCTCGGACTGGCGGACGCCCGCGCTGGCAAGTTGCTCTTCGGAGACTCCGGGGCCACCGCGGATCGTGTGCCTGCCCTCTCCGGCATCGTCCTCCGCCTGGAATGAGGACTCCGCTTCCCCTCCACCCCTTGCTCCACCCCCGTTCGGCGGGGGTCCTCTTGCCCCTCTCCGCGCTTCCCGGTCCTCATCGGCGGGGTAGCCTGGGCGCGCCCGCGCGGCGTTTCGTCGATTGGCTGGCCGCCGCCGGGGTGCGTTGGTGGCAAATGCTCCCCGTTTGTCCACCGGGACCAGACGGATCTCCCTACAGCAGTCCAGCGGCACTGGAGGGTGACCTGGCCTTGTTGCCGCGCTCCGCCGAGCAGACGCAGGCCGCTTTTCGCGCCGCCTGGGCCGAGTTGCGGGCCTACGCGCGTGCGCGAGGAATCGGCCTGATCGGCGATCTACCGCTCTACGTGATGGCCGGTTCCAAGGATGTGCGCAACCACCCCGAGTTGTTTCGCCTGGATCGTTCCGGACGGCCCCGTGTCCTCACCGGGGTACCCCCGGACTCCTTTTCGGCGGACGGCCAGCTCTGGGGGCACCCACACTACGCCTGGGCGGCCCACCGGAGCAGTGGTTATTCATGGTGGTTGCGACGCTTCGCGATCGAGCTGGAACGTTTCGACTTGGTGCGGGTGGACCATTTCATCGGTTTGGTACGGGCCTGGGAGGTGCCCGCCGACGCCCGGACCGCGCGCCGCGGCCGATGGCGTCGCGTTCCTGGACGGGAACTCCTCTCCGCTTTGCACCGGAAGCTGCGGGGGCCGCTCCCCTTGATCGCCGAGGATCTCGGAGCCCTCACCCCGGCCGTGATCCGTCTGCGGCAGGATTACGGTTTGCTCGGCATGCGCCTCCTCCAGAATGCCTTTGCCCCGGGAGCGGAAGGGATGCTCCCCCACGCCTTGCCCGCGGATTGCGTGGTCTACCCCGGTACTCACGACAACGATACGGTTCGGGGCTGGTTCCGCCGCCTCTCCGCGAGCGAACGCAAGCGGGTACTCGCCTATGGGGGAGGAAGGGGGGCGGAGATCCCTTGGACGTTGGTTCGCCTCGCGATGACTTCCCCGGCCCGGCTGGCGATGGTTCCGGCGCAGGATCTGCTGGGCCTGGGCAGCCGCGCGCGCCTCAACCGCCCGGGGACCCGGCGCGGCAATTGGCAATGGCGGGCACCCGCGGGGGCTTTCACCCCGGCCTTGGCGCGCCGCCTGCGCGAACTCCTCGAGGCGGCGGACCGGGTCGCATGCCCAGGGGAGCGGAAAAAGGGTTCAAGTTCGAAAGGGTTCGGTCCGAAGGAATCTGTGGCAACCCGCGCCACCAGCCCCGGTACCCCCTGAACCATTGCCAGCCGGTTTCCCGTGGCGCAAACGAAGAAGAACATGAAGACCCTCAAGAACGCAGGATTCTCCCTGGTCGAACTGACCATCGTGGTCGTGATTCTCGGCGTGCTGGCGATGCTGGCGGTGCCGCGTTACCAGACGGCCGTCGAACGCTCCAAGGCGAGCGAAGCCTTCAGCTACTGTGCGCAAGTGCAAGGCGCCCAGGAACGTTACGCGGCTCGCAAGGGCGAGTACTCGCATTCGATGCGTAACCTGGACATCAAGATCGATAGCCCCCAGTTCTTCTCGGTGGGCAACTTCACCTCCAGCAACTGGCAGACCAAGTGGGAACTCCGCCTGACCCGCAAGGGCTCCAGCTCGGGTTTCGGTCGCTACACCGTGGTTTGGGACCAGGATGGCTTCAACGAACGCCGCAGTTCCATCAACAAGGATCTCATTCCGGTTCGCTGAGCAACTAGGGCGTAGACCCGATGAGGGTCTGAGTCCACGCCTTTCCGCGGTCGTCTTCGGGCGGCCGCGGATTGGCTCATGGGATGCACTCTCAAGTTCTCCTCGGGAAAAGCCGACCAAGGACAGCTTGTTGGCCCTTCGCCATTGCGGATCCAGCTCCTCGTGAAGACGACCCCGGAAGAACATGAAGCCTCCCAGTCGTTCCCGGTCGATCCTGGGATGGGCGGGAATGAGGTTCTGGTGCCGTTTCCCTTTCGGCCATGCGCATGAAGAACAATACGCGAATCAAGAAGTCGCCGAATGGAGTCGTCCTCTGCCGGGATCGGATTGCCTACTACTGCCAGGGCGAAGTCGGGAACGCCTCGGATCAACAGGATCTTCTCGACCGAATGATTCCTGGCAGCCACGTGGTCGTGGCCCTCGACCCCTCTCAGGATTTCTTCTTCTCCAGTCGGGAAGACGGGGAGGGGGCTCGGCGGCTCCTGGAACACCTCGAGAAACAATACCCGGAGGGGCTGCTGGAGGACGAATTCCCGCCCCCTCCACGGACCCCAGGAATCCATTGTGTCCTCGCTTTCCCCAAGGACAGGGTCCGGGGGATCCTCGACGCTCTGCATTCGGCGGGGGCGAAGAAGGTCTCCGTGGTTTCCGGCACCCACGTGCTCTTGCATGCGGCCCAAGAGCTGAGCGCGGCTCCCCGAGGGTGGAAGACCTCGATCCGGGTCTTCCCCGGTCAGGGTCAGGGGATGGCACTTCTCATCCATCGCGGGGTTCCGGTCGCTCGACAGATCTTCCCGGCCGAGGACGGAAACTGTAGCGCCATGGCCATTTGTGCATTCCGGAGCCTGTCCGCTCAGGCGGTCGAGCTGCTGGGTTCCCAAGCGGTGGACGGTTTGATCCTCCATACTGGGGAGCAGGGAGACGATGCGATATCGGAATGCGCGGCTGCCTTGGCCATTCCCACCCGGGTGGTCGAGCGCTTGGACTGTACTCCGGAATCCCTGGCCGTACTCCTCGCGAACTGCAAACCGGGTTCACGAAGGGGAGTACAGGATCTCGCCCTCAAGCTGGTCGAAAAGAAGAGCGAAGGAATCCATTTCCCTCTCGTTCCCGCTCTCCCGGCCATCGTGGTCCTCTGCTTGTCCGCGGGATACCTCTATGTGATCGGCTCCACGGAAGCAGCGGAAGCTGCACGACTGAAGCACGAGGTCGAGGAAACCGTCGCCCGTTCCGGGATCGAGGCGGCGACGCTGGCCGACACGCTCGATGAACTCTCCCTGGAGGTGAGCATCGCTCAGAGCTTTCTCGAGCGCCGCACCTACTGGTCGGAGTTCCTGAAGGCGGTCCCGGATCTGGTTCCGGATGCCATGACGATGACGCAGATCAGCGGTCGTTATCCCTTGTTGATCATCGAAGCGAGCGATCTCGAAAGGGCCAAGGATCAGAATGGAGAGGGGGAGAAAACCGAGGTCGGTTATGCCCGAGGACAGCGTTTCCTGGCCCTGGACTTGAAAGTCCCCACGGGAGGCGGAGCCTCGCCCCCGGAGGTTCCCGTGCTCTCCGCCGCCCTGCAATCCTCGCCGCCGTTCGAACGGTGGTTCCCGGAAATCAACGGGGCCAGCGTCCAGGCGCTCAAGGGTGAGGGTGGGGCGGAGGCCAAGGTGTCCATCCTGTGCATGCCGAGGGGGAGCTGAGACATGGGTGTCAAGGAAGACTGCGTCTCTCTCTACCGCTACTGTACGTCCACGCAAGAGCGGTATCACTTCGCCGTGGCCGCCCTGATTCTCGGTGTCGGTCTGTTCGGGATCGAAATGCCTTTGGTGAAGCGTCTGGAGGGAGCGGTCCAGGAGAAGCAGACGAATGCGCGAGACGCGCAGCTCGCGGCTTCCATCGCGGAATTGATGGGGGAGCGACAGGTCTATCAGGATCGTCTCGTTCCTACCGCGGAACTGGTCGACTGGCAGGACTACGTCCTGGATGCCCTGGGTCGCTCGGGGGCGGTTCTGAGTCTGCTCGAACCGCAACCCATACTGGTGACCGGGAACTTCAAGGTCATCGAGCTGGACGTCACCGCGACGGGGACCTACAGCCAGCTCAGCGATTTCGTGGATCGTCTGGAAAGGGGGCCGCGATTGGTTCGGATCGACCAAATCAGCCTTGCCCAGAGCAACGGGGTGTTGACTCTGATCTGCAGACTTCGGGGATTGGTTGGAGAGGCGGACGACCAGGCCGCGTCCAGGGCAACGGAGGAAAACAATGAAGAGTTTGATTCGTAAACATCGCTTTCTGATCGTGAGCGCAATCCTCGGTTGGTACGCCTGGTCCAGTGCCGGCAAAGTCATGGAGCAGGCGGTGACGAGTCTGAGTGAACGAGTCCTACCGGAGGTCTCCCCAGACGTCCTGACCAAGCCCCGGGAGAGCGATGCCCCGCTCTCCCTGAAGGATCCCTTCAAACTCGTTCAAGTGCTGGCGCAGATGACGGAATCCCAGAAACAGGATCCCCTCGACGTCTCCACCCTCAGCGATCGTCCGGTGGTTGCGGACGAGCCGGCCCCGATCCTGATCCTCGCTTCCACCATGGGGACGGCGAGTGGAGGTTTCGCCAATCTGAACGGCCAGAACGTGGCCGCGGGGGATCCCATTCCCGGGGTGGATCCGGAGGATCCGCCCATCCTGGAGAGAGTGGACGGAACTTCGGTCCAGATCCTTTGGAAGGGGGAGCGCTACACCATGGACCTCTTCGGGAGCCGCCGCCTGGTCCTCGGTTCCGTGGGGGGGGGGAAGAAGGAATGAGTCCTTCCGCACTGTCCTCTCAGCCCTTGATCATTCGTAAGTTGGTCGAGAACGGCGATATGGAGGAACGAGCCCTTGCGGAAGTACGGGAGCGGCTTCCGGAGGGAATGGCGGTCAACCAGGACATCCTGGTGGAGCAGGGGGTGGTTTCCGGGGAGACCATCGCCCGTCGCTATGCCGAACATCTGGGGACCACTTGGTACTCTCTCGGTGGCCCGGAAGAGGACGAACTCTACGAAATTTCCGTCGAGGGAGACCGGTGCCTACGGGGCAGTTTGAGTGAACTGGCCAGGAGCGTGGGGGACACCGAGGACGAACTCTTGATCCGGGTATGCCGGGAACATCGGATCCTACCCGTCCTGGAGCGGGACGGCCAGCTCCATCTTGCTTGCCACGACCCGGCGGACTTCGGAGCGGTCGAGGAGGTGCGGTTGATTGCGAGTCGTCCGGTGGTTGCCCACCCGGCGACGCCGGAGTTGCTGGAGAAACTGGCTGGAGTGGTCTTCGGGGGCCGTGATTCGGTGCGGGACATCGTTCTCGAATCCGGCGACGACCCGAATTGCCAGTGCGGGAGGGAGGACATCGATGTAGACGTGCAGCGCGCCCTTCCCTCGGGAAAGGACAGTCAGGTGCTGCGAATCGTCAATACCATCCTCGCCCAAGCGGTTCGGGACGGGGCCAGCGACATCCACCTCGAACCCTACGAGTCCACGGTGCGGGTCCGCTATCGGATCGATGGTCATCTGGTTCCCGTTACTCCGCCTCCACAGGCGCTCTTCACGCAAGCGATTTCTCGGCTCAAGATCCTCGCCAAGATGGACATCGCCGAGCGCCGCGTTCCCCAGGACGGGGCGATCGCCTTGAAGGACGGCGACAAGCGGGTGGATCTTCGCGTCTCCACGGTTCCTACCGTTTATGGGGAGAAGATGGTCCTTCGCATCCTCAGCAAGAACGCAATCCCTACCTCGATGGAACCGCTGGGCTTCTCGGAGCGGCAGGCCGCGGATTTCCTGGAAGCCGCCAATTCCCACCATGGCCTCATGTTCGTGACTGGCCCCACCGGATCAGGGAAATCGACCACTCTCTACACCTGTTTGAACCTGATCAACCAGCCGGACAAGAACATCGTGACCGTGGAGGATCCGGTGGAGTACAAGTTCGAAGGGCTCAATCAAGTACCCGTGCGCAGCGGTGCGGGGATGACTTTCGCCAGTGCGCTGCGCGCTTTCTTGCGCCAGGATCCGGACGTCATCATGGTCGGTGAAGTCCGTGACCAGGAAACCGCGCAGATCTGCATGCGTGCGGCCCTCACCGGTCATCTGGTGCTTTCCACCTTGCACACCAACAGCGCTCTGCAAGTCGTCACCCGGCTCGTGGACATGGGTATCGAGCCCTTCCTGCTCGGACCGGCGCTCAAGCTCATCGAAGCGCAGCGGCTGGTCCGCCGTCTTTGTACGGAGTGCAAGGAGCCCTACTCCCTACCCGAAGACGTTGCCGGTCGCCATGGCTTGGAAGCGGGAGTGGAACTCTACCGGGGTGGCAAAGTGGAGAATTGTCCGAAGTGCCGTGGGACCGGGTACAAGGGGCGCGTTGGCATCTACGAGGTCATCTCCGTGGACGAGGAACTCGCCCAGATGGTCGCCCGTCGAGCCAGCGAGGCGGAGATGGAGAAGAAAGTCCTCGCCGACGGGCGGGATCTCCTCCCGCAATGCGCCCGCCAGAAGCTGCTGGAAGGCCTGACCAGCCTCGAGGAGGTCTCGGACTACATCCGGGTCTAGGGTATGGCACGCGCCGCGGCGAATCCGATCATCGGGAACTTCAAGCCCCGGGTCCACGATGCCCAGCACGAGAAGGTGACCACCGCGGACAAGCTGGCTTTCTTCCGCCAGCTCAACACCTTGTTCCGGGCCGGTACCCCGCTCTACGACGCGCTGGTCATCGCCAGCGACCAAACCGAGAGCAAGCGCCTCGGAGTCGTGGTCAAGGACATCGCGGACAAGGTCTCCGGGGGGGCCTCCCTGAGCGCGGCACTCGCTTCCCACCCTCGTCTCTTCCTCAATGAATGGGTGCAACTGGTTCGTAGCGGGGAGGTCTCGGGGCAACTCGGAGACGTACTCTTGCGTCTGGCGGGGCAGATCGAGGAGAGCGCCGAGTTCCGGAGCAAAGTCCTCAGTTCCTTGATGTATCCGATGATCGTCCTCTGCGTTTCGATGAGCGCGGTGGTCGTCATGTTGGTCTTCGTGGTTCCTACTTTCGCCCAGATGTTCACCGAGATGGGCAAGGAGCTGCCGGACTTGACCTTGAAGGTGATGGCGGTCTCGGCTTTCCTGCGCACCCAAGGCCATTGGCTGGTTCTGGGGATACTCGCCGCGGTGATGGTCTTCCGCTCCTGGAGTCAGACCGAGAGCGGCGGGCGGACCTGGTCGCGGATCAAGGTCTCCATGCCCTTGCTCGGCGATCTGGTGGTCCAGTCCTCCATGCAGAAGTTCTCCTCGAACCTCGCCGCACTGTTGAGTGCCGGGGTTCCCTTGCTCGACACCATCGATGCCCTGAAGGGTATCTTTCAGGACAACGTCGTCTACAGGATGGCCATGCGCCGTACGGCCCAGCTCGTCGGCCGGGGAGGACGCCTCGCGGACGCGCTCGAGG
>CAYVRL010000017.1:0-13742 GCA_964454065.1 uncultured Planctomycetales bacterium
CTTCCTTCGCGACCCCGGACGACCAGACCGGCTGGGTCTATTTCGCCGCCGACGGGAGCTTCCGAGCCAACACCACCGCCAACGACGGGGATGGCGACCCGATCTTCGGAATGTGAGCCCCCCCATGAAGGATCCCTTCCAGCAACGCCCCGTCCCCGCATTCCTCGCTGCCGTGGGCTTCGTCCTCCTCTGCTTCTTGTTCGTGGAAGGAAGTGAACCGAAGCCCGCGCCCCAGCGCTCCCGCGCCGTATCCGCGGAGCAAAGCATGGTTTTCCGCCCCGTGAACCGGCAACCCACGCGAAGTGCGAGACCAAGCACCGGTGTGGAGGACCGCGAAAGGGAGGACCTTCGCCAGTGAAACTCCTCCCCCGAACCACACCGATCGCGATTCACTTCGGATCCCTGGAGACCCGCCTGCTCCAGCTCCATGAGGGACGCGGCGGGTGGAAGGTCCACGCTTGGGCCTGCTGGCCGGCGGAAGGGCCACACCGTTTCCTGGAAGTCGCCCGGAAAGCCGCCCCGGAGCTGAAGGGCCTCCGCATCAAGGGTACGGACACCGCCTTCGGTCTGGGAGGGAAAGCGGTCTCGCTGGCCATGATCCCCATCGATCCCCAGTTCCGGGAAAGGATGATCGCCACTCTGGAACAGGCCGCCGCCCGAGCGGTCGAGGACGAGGAAGGGCTGGAATACCGCTACCTGAAGATCGAGAACATCGACAACGAAATGGGTCGGGAGGAATACCTCCTCCTCGCCGCGGGTTCCTCGGTGTTGCGCCGAGTCCGCAGTGCCGCGCAGGGAATGCGTTTGCGGCCGGTCAGCCTGGAGGCGGAAGCCTTCGCCCTCGCGCGGGCACTGGCCCCCAGCCACCCGGACTCCGATCGTCCCTGGGCCTTCCTGCACCTCGGTTACGAACAAGCCCTATTCGGTATCCACTTCGAGGGGGAACTCCGCTTCCTCAAACCCATGCAGACCACGGGGGAGGACCTCCTACGAACGGAAGAGCGAGGCCTGACTCCTTCCAGCGCCGGGGCGGAACCCGGGACTCCCTGGAGTTTCGACCGGGCCGCCGAGGAAGGGGAGGTGGAGGACGGTGCCGCGCCAGGAGCGGGAAACCCCGCCCTGGCCCTTCGCAACCAAGTCATCGGCGCGGCGGAGGATCACTGCGAGGGGATTCGCCGGGGTCTGCGCCAGGACGCCCTTTCCCTGGCCCAGGAGATCAAGGCCTGTCTCCGCCACTTCGCGACCCGGAACCGCGGCGCGGTGCCGGAGTCCATCGAATTGAGCGGTTTCGGGGTCTCCCTGCCCGAGGTCGCGCGCACCCTCGCCGACGCCTTCGACCTGCCCACGCGGTTGGCGAGTCCTTTCCGGGGAGGCAACATCCAGGCCCCACTTCCCCTGCTCCAACAAGAGGCGCAATGGAGCGCGGCCCTGGGCCTGGCGATGAGAGGGTTCGCATGAGGACGGTCGATTTCCTCCCCGCGGAAGCCTTCGCGAATCACTTGGAGCGCCGCCGTACTCCGCGCCGCCTCCTCGTCGTCGCCGTCTTCACCCTGATCTGTACCGGAGCCACGGTGGGCCTGGGGGCCGCGGTCCGCGGGCGGGAACTCGCCGCCGCCGAGGCCCTGCGTCCGGACCCCAGTGCGATTGCGGCCAAGGGGGACTTGCAGCGCATCTTCGGGGAGATGAACCTCTACGCCCGTCGCCTGGATCTGCTCACCCATCACCTGCGGAAACCCACGGTGGGTGACTTCCTGGCGGGACTCGCGGACGCGGCGGGCCCCCGCACCACCATCGAGAAGGTGAGTTGGCGCGCCCTCATGGACCGCAAGGGGCGCGGCGGCGCTCCCCTACCCGATCAGCTCACGCTGACCGTGACGGGAGTCGTCCATGGAGACCAGGCTCTGCTCGGGATCCCCGAGGCGCTGAAGGAACTCAGCGGATTCGATCGGGCCAGTTTCGGTCGCACCGAAGTCGTACCCGACAGCGTGGACGCGACTCGAGTGGAGATCCTGCTCGAGGAGCTGCCCGCGAAGGAAACGGGAAAGGGAGGGACGCGCCCATGAGTTCTCCCCGTAAGCTGCTCTTCTACGCCTCCTTCGTGGCCATTCCCACGGCTCTCTGGTTCATTACCGTCCACGACATGATGGCGCGGCGGGAGACCGCCCTGGAACAGCTCGCCAACAGTGACGCCTTGCGTATCCAGGATCGCAGCAAGGTCCAAGAACGGGATCGGCTCGAAGAAGAGTGGAATGATTTCAAACCGGTCGCGGACAAGGAGCTCCATGACCTCGAAAACTATTTGAACCCCTACTTGTTGCTCCACCGCATCACTCTGGCCGCCCGCAAGTACGGCTTCGAAACCGTGGTGTCCCAAGCTGGAGACGACCACGGGCCCACCCACGACTACACGATCCTGGCCCGAGCCGATTACGAGAGCCTGGTGCGTTTCGTGCACGACCTCGAGACGGGCCCCTATCGGGTTCGTTTCGAGGAGTTGGATCTGGGCTTTCCCACCGACCCCGAGAAAAGGGATCGGGGAGTGTCGCTGCGAGCCCGTTTCGGCATACCGGCCCTGCCCACGGAGCAAGCGGAGGAACAGGGATGAACTCGGCCGCCGCGCCCGGAATGATCGAACGACTTCGACGCAGTCCCGGCAAGGCCGCGGTACTCGGGATCTGCTTCGTACTCGCGAGCTGGACCTGGGTGGGTATTCTCTTCGGCGGCGACCGCGCGAAAGGGAGGAATGGCACCCCGTCCGGCGCGACACCGGTTTCCCCCAACGCCGGGACCACCCCCGCCGTGCCAAGGACGGGGACTTCGACCGGAGGGAAGAAAGCTCCGATCGCCGACTTCCAGACCGCGATGAACCGAATCGCGACTTGGCGGGGGCCGCTGGGGCTCTACCTGGAACGAAGCGAGGAGTTCTCGATCGCGGTCCCGGAGATCGTCGATTCGGAATCGATCGCCGAGTCCGGCCCAGCTCGACCGCCGCTGCCCGAGCTGACGGGCACCGTACTGCTGGGCCCCAGGAGCTTCGCCTTCCTGGACGGGGAAAGGGTTCAGGTCGGAGACGTGGTCGGCCGCTACGAGGTCAGGACCATTCGTCCGCGTGAAGTGGTTCTGGGCTTGGGGAAGGAGACCTTCGTCGTCACCATCACCCCCCGCCTGGCCCTCTGAGCGCAAGGAACCCGATCCGAGAATGAGCACCCGAAGCACCACAATCTGGGCGTGTCTCGCCCTCCTCGCCGGCAACGCGCGGGCTCAGGAGCCTGCCCCTCCGGCACCGAACCAGGAACCCGTCCAAGAGGAAGGCACCCAAGGAGGTCGCTTGGAGCGATCCGCGGAGGCTCCGCTGAGCCAGAGCGGGGATCGAATCACCGCCAGCTTCCAGGGGCAGGATCTGGCCGCGGTGCTGGAGATGTTCGCCACCACCTATGGGCTGAACCTGGTGTACGGTCCCGACGTCAAAGGATCGGTCACCGTCAATCTCTTCGACGCTCCGGTGGACGAGGCACTCCGCCAAATCCTGGCCACCAACGGGTACCGGCTCGAGGACCAGAACGGGTTCCTGGTGATCTCTCCGATCACGGCGGCGGACCAAGCGGCCCAGGACAACCCGGCCGCCTCCTTCGTGAGCCGGATCTACTTCCTCGACCACATGCGTGCCGAGGACGTAGCGAAACTCGCTGGCCCCCTGCTCGGAGCGGGAGAGAAGATCGTCGCCGGGCCGGCCAGTTCCAGCGGTCTGGACAACACGAGCGACTTGGGAGGCAACGATCACGCTTCCCGCGAGATGTTCCTGCTCCTGGCTTCCCCGCAGACCCAGGAGAAGATCGCGGCCCTGGTCAAGGAAATCGACATTCCCCCACGCCAGGTCCTGGTCGAAGCCACGATCCTCTCCGTTTCCTTGAACGACAACTCCAAGCTGGGGGTGGATTTCACCGCCCTCGGAGGAATCGACTTCCAGGCCATGGGAGGAACCAGCGACGTCACCGACTCGGTGAGCGGTGGAACGGTGAGTGGTGGACAACTGCGGAGCTGGAACGTGGGCGCCACCCAGCGTGGTTTCACCACCCCGGGTAGTCCGGGATTGCACATCGGTATCTTGCGCAACCAGCTCGGCGTGTTCATCGAAGCCCTGGAGGAAGTCGGCAACGCAACCGTCCTCTCCAACCCGCAGGTCCTGACCATCAACCGCCACGCCGCGCAAGTGCTGATCGGGCAACGTTTGGGTTACCTGACCCAAACCAGTACCGAAACCAGCACCATCCAAGCGGTCCAGTTCCTGGAAGTGGGCACCTCCTTGGTGTTCCGCCCCTTCATTTCCAGCGATGGCTGGATCCGCATGGAAATCCACCCCGAGAATTCCACCGGGAGTATCAACCCGGGTACCGGACTCCCGGACGAGAGCACGACCGAAGTGACGACCAACATCATGGTCAAGGACGGCAACACCGTGGTGCTGGGCGGCTTGATGGAAAAGGGAACGACCACCACCACCAGCCAAGTCCCGCTCCTCGGTTCCTTGCCCCTGATCGGCTCCTTGTTCCGCAGCGAAAGCGAAACCGAGGAGCGCCGCGAAATCATCGTCCTGCTCACTCCCCACATCGTGAACAGTGATGAACTCCAGCAGCGCAGCGATGACCTGCGCTTGCGGATGAATGCCGCCCAGGCTCGCCTCGCCGAGTCGCATTCCGGCTACCTGCGGCCTTCCTTCGCGCGCCGCATGTACGCCGAGGCCGGGGCGGCGCTGGCCACGGGTGATCCCGAGGTGGCCCTGGGCAAAGCCGAATGGGGGCTACGGGCCATGCCCGCGGACCCCGACCTCGCGGCGCTCGCGGAGCACTGCGAAGGGGAGATCCGCGCTCGAGCGATGGAACAGCGGGAACTCCAGGACGCCGTGGAGTTGCTCGACGAACTCCATCGCCAGCAGCAGGAGGTCGGCCCCGACCCAGGAGGAGAGCGCGAAGTGGAGAACCAGGAGGTGGAGAAATGAGGATCGCCAAACGGATGCTTTGGGCGAGCGCCCTGTTCGTGAGTGCCTGTTCCAACGTCGTCGTCCAGGATGGCACTCCCCCGGTCGGTACCGGGGTGGCGGTGGCCCGGGATGGAGGCGCCCCGACGACTTCCGGGGGCGCCGAGAAATGGCGAGGGAAACGCAGCGAAGTACTTCGGACCTTCGCGATCCGGGCGCTGGAGCGGGATCTGGTGGGAGAAGCCAAGAACTACTTGGAGGAAGCCTGCCAACTGGATCCCCAGGATGCGCGCAGCCACACGATGCTGGCCCGTCTGCTGCTCGCCGAAGACGATGCGCGCGCGGCGCTGGTCTATGCCCAGCAAGCAGCTCGTACCGCCCCCAACGATCCCGACACCAGACTCGTGTACGCGGCGGCGCTGGCCGAGAACGATCAAGAGGAAGCGGCTCACCGAACTCTCGAAGAGGGCATGGCGCTGGACCCCACTCCAGAGATGACTCTGGCGGTGATCACCGAGTACGAAGCCAGCGGTCATTCGGATCTGGCCCGGAAACTGGCGGACAGCATGCTCGCCGAGCATCCAGAGGACGCTCGCTCCTGGGCGATGAGCGGGGATCTGCTCCTCGCCCAGGGCGAACTGGATGCGGCGGCGACCGCCTACGCGGAGGCTCTGGCCCGGGATCCCAAGATCCCCACTCCACGCGCACTCGATCGACGCCTGGGGATCCATCCCGAAAGCGACCCGGTGCTGCAACAGGCCCTGGACGCGGAGCGGGCCGGGGATCTCCCCGCCGCCGAGCGGCTCTACCACTTCCTCAGTGTCTCCCATCCCGGGCGTCACGCGGTGGAGAGCGGGCTGGCGCGAGTTCTCTACGGAAGTCACCGCTACGACGAAGCCCAAGCCGCGGTCGCTCGGATCGCGGCCAAGGAACTGGATTGGCGTGACCGACTCCTGATCGCCAAGCTGGCGATCCGCGCCCAGTCCTGGGAGGAAGCCGAGTCCGCCTTGCGGGCCGCTCTCGCCGAACGCCCCGGCCTGCGGGCCGCGCGCCTGCTCCTGGACTACGTTCAGGGGCAGATCACCCCGAGCGGATCGGAACGGAGAGACGATTCGCGGGCAACCGCTGCCGCGGAGGACTGATGCAAACGAAAGCCCTCGCCTCGGACAGGGCCGCCGGGTCCGATCCGGTGCGGCTTCCGGGTATCCTCCACGGCTCCAGGAAGCGCGAGATCGAGGACCTGTTCTCCCAGCTGGCGATTCGGAGTTCCGTGATCCTGGATGGGTCCAAGGTGGAGGTACTGGACTCCACCGGCCTCGAGTGTCTGGTCCACGGTGTGGAGGTCCTCGCCCGCAAGGGGGTGTTCGT
Organism: uncultured Planctomycetales bacterium; assembly: GCA_964454065.1. Taxonomy (GTDB): domain Bacteria; phylum Planctomycetota; class UBA1135; order UBA1135; family UBA1135; genus CAYVRL01. The sequence goes on from CAYVRL010000017.1 coordinate 6,344, forward strand.
GGAGATCGTCTCTCCCTCCCCCACCCTGCTCGCCGCGCGCCGCATCCTGGAACTGGAGCAACGCCTGCCCGTCGCGGCGGCGGACGAGGATGAGTCGAGTCCGCTGAAGGCGCACCTGATCGGGGAGATCCTGATCGAACTCGGCTACCTGGGTCGCAAGCAGCTCGATGACGCCTTGAACAAGGCCCAGGCCCGGCCGGACTGCTATCTCGGACAGGTCCTCCTGGAGGAGGGTTACCTCAGCGAGCGAGAACTGGCGATCGGGCTAGCCCGTCAACACGGGAGGCCCTTCGCCGAACCCGTCCGCCAGCGTCTCCTGGACGTCACCCTGGAGCACGGGGTGGATCTCGCGGATCTACGCACCGCCGGGGCCCTGCCGCTGCTGCGGGTGGGCGACTGCCTGGCGGTGGCGGTCTGCGATCCCACCGATGTCTTCGCCGCCGACGGCATTCGTCGGGCCACGCGACTCCAAGTGATCACTTCGGTCACTACTCCGACCGAGATCCAAGCCGGCTTGGACCTCCTGCAGCGCGCTTCGGGCACGCTGGGCGCCTCCAGCAACCAGGTTCTGAGTGCCGCGGAGAGGCTGGAGGAAGTGCTGCTCAACGCCTTGATCGACGGCGCCAGCGACATCCACCTGGAAGCCCAGGAGACGAGCTGGCTGCTTCGTTACCGCGTGGACGGGCGCCTCCACGACGTCGCCCATTGCTCCCCCGAAGAAGGACGGGAATTGACGGCTCGCATCAAGGTCCTGGCGGGATGTGACATCTCGGAGCGTCGCCTCCCCCAGGACGGACGCATGCGTTTCCAACAAGGGAGCCGCGACGTGGACCTCCGCGTCAACACGATGCCCACGGTTCACGGCGAAAAGACGGTCATGCGCATCCTGGACCGCACCGCTCATCACTTGAGTCTGGAGGAGATCGGCCTGCACGGGCGAAACCTGGAATGGATGCGAGAGGCCATCGATTCCCCGCACGGCCTGGTGTTGGTGACCGGCCCGACGGGTTCGGGGAAGACGACCACGCTCTACAGCGTGCTGGAGGAACTCGTGGGCCCCGAGATCAACATCGCCACGGTAGAGAACCCGGTGGAACGCACTTTGCGCGGCGTCAACCAGACCCAGGTGAATTTCAAGGCCGGCCTGGACTTCGGGAAGTGCCTGCGAGCACTCCTCCGCCAGGATCCCGACGTGATCATGGTCGGCGAGATCCGCGACCAGGAAACCGCTCGAATCGCGGTCGAAGCAGCGCTCACCGGGCACTTGGTCCTCGCGACCCTGCACACCAACGACGCCCCGGGCGCCGCCACCCGGCTGATCCAGATGGGCGTGGAACCCTTCCTGGTCTCCGCCACTCTGCGCGCGGTCATGGCGCAACGCCTGACCCGCCGCCTGTGCAATTCCTGCAAGAAGCGGCAGACGCTCCCCCGGGAGATCCTGGAACACTACGCCGCCCAGGGTTTGAGCGCAGGCCCGCACTACTCGGCCTGTGGGTGCGCGGCCTGTCGTCAAACGGGGTACAGCGGACGCCTCGGCGTCTTCGAAGTCATGAAAGTCGATCTCGATCTGCAAGAGGCGGTGGCTCGCAATCCGAGTACCGCGGAACTCCGTCGCTTGGCCGTCGAATCCGGGATGGTCCCTCTGCTCAGCGATGCCCTACGGCGCGTGAACGACGGCAGCACGACCTTGGAGGAAGCCCTGCGTAGCGGAGGTGGAGAATGAAACTCGCCACGGGTTTGCGACGCAAGCGACCGATCGGCGACGCCAGCGGGGGGAGCCTGGGCGGCAAGGTCTCCACGAGCGGAGACGGCGCGCCGCCGAGCAGCGCCTCCAGCAGCCATCTGGTGGACGAACGCCTGCGCTTGAAGCCCAAGGAAAGCCTCCACGTCCTCATCCAGTTGCGGGCGATGCTCTCCGCCGGGGTTCCACTCCTGGCCTCCTTGCGCACCCTGGGCGAACACGCCAACAGTCCCCAAGCGGCCAAGGTCATGGGCCGCCTGGCGAGCGTCGTGGAAAGCGGCCACGACCTCTCCTTCGCCATGGATTGCTTGCCGCGCTGCTTCGAAAAGTACGTGGTCCACCTGCTCGCCGCTGGGGAGAAGGCGGGAGCCCTCGACCAATGCTTGGAACGCAGCGCCGAACTCCTCGACAAGCAGATCAAGCTGAACGGCAAGATCAAGGGGGCCCTGGCCTATCCCGGCTTCCTGTTGTTCATGACCTTCATCATGACTTCGGGAATCCTGATCTTCCTGGTGCCGAAGTTCGAGAAGCTCCTGCTGGGCAAACCCGAACTGTTGCCGTGGACCACCAAGCTGGTCCTGGCGACCTCCACCTTCCTCCGCCAGTCGCCGGTCGTGGGCTTCGGGCTGAGCATCGGCTTCATCGCCTTCGCAATTCTCACCGCCCGCAGCAAACGGATCCGCCAGGCCTCCTTCCAGGCCCTGAGCCGCACCCCGGTGGTCGGCGCCCTGATCCACAAGGCCTTCATCGCCCGCTCGGTGAGCACCCTGGCGCTGACCATGGAATCGGGAGTACCGATCCTGACCGGCCTGGAACACGCGGCCCAGGTGTCGGAGCTCCCCAAGCTCCAGGCCCTGTGGCGGGGAACCGCGGACGTGGTTCGTGACGGCCGACCGATGCACACCGCGTTGCAAGGCGGCGGTCTGCCTCCCGCCTTGGTCCAGATGATGGTAGCCGGCGAAGCGTCGGGACAGCTGGACCAGAGCCTGAAGACCGCCTCCGAGTTCCTGGATCGGGAAACCGATGCGGCTCTCCAGGTCTTCACCGGTCTCCTCGGTCCGGCCTGCGTGGTGATCGCCGGCGGCATCGTCGGCTTCATCGTGGTGGCGCTGATGACTCCGATCCTCCAACTCGCCAAGTTCGTGGGATGACCCTCCGCCGCCCTCGCCGAAGCGCCGGCTTCTCCTTGATGGAGATCGCGATCTCGATCTTCCTGATCGTGATGGTGGGCATGACCTCGGTGATGGCGATGCGGACCAATCTCCGCACCCTGGCGGGCAGCGACGAAGCGGCGCTGGCGAGCGCAGCGATCCGTGAACTCCGGGAGTTCACGCTGCTGGACACCATCGAGGAACTGGACGCCCTCGACGGCACGAACATGGCCCCGGTACTCGGCGACGGAAGCCCCCTCGCGGGGGCCGCGAACATGAGTCTGGTGATCACGGTCCAGGCGGTCGACGACGACGATCCCGGAGTCGAGGTGGATCCCGCCGCTTCGCGAAGTCGCTTCGTGGACGTGAACTGCATGAAGGATGGACGTCTGATCCTGGAGGCGGGATGGCTGGCCACCGAACACTGAGCGAGGTCTCCCGGAGAGCGGCTCGGGAGCGGGGATTCTCGATGGTGGAACTGATCGTCGTGGCCGCCATCCTGATCATGATGGCGTCCCTGGCGCTTCCGGTCCTGCAGAGTTCCGACTTGGCCGGCGCCCAGGCGCGGCGAGTCCTCGCTGACGCGATCCGCACCCGTTCCCAGGCCCGCACCAACTGGCAGAACACCATCCTCCGTACCGATCTGGTCACGGATCGGTGGCGCTGCGAACTGGCCGACGGCACCCCCATCGAAGGACCCGGAGCCGATGCCGAGGGGTGGCGCAGCCTCGACAAGGGCGCTCATTTCCAGACGGTCGAAGGTCTTCCCAGCCTGTTCACCTTCCAACCCAACGGCCGTGGCCAGGAGCTCGCCGCGGTACGCATCGTCTACGACTCGAGTGCCTGGATCATCCAACTCGATCCCCTGTCCGGTAGCTTGATCGCCGATCCGGAATGAACATGAAACGATCCGGATTCACTCTGACCGAACTGGTCCTCGCCTCCGCGATCGCGATGATCCTCCTTTACGGAGCGCTCTACACCACCAGCGAGAGCATGGCGGTGGTGCGCGAAGGGGACATCCGCATCCACACCAATATCCACGCACGCCATGGCCTGGAACGTTTCCTGAAGGACTGCCGCTACGCCGATTCCATTGCGGTTTCCGGGGACGCGGCGAGCGGATGGACCATCGATTTGCAAACCAGCAATGGCCTGGATCCCGCCTCGTTGAGCTACACCTGGGATCCCCAGAGCCAGATCTTGAGCCTCTCCGACGGGAACCAGGCGGAGACCGTACTGGAAGGGTTGCAAAGCTTCGCGCTCCAGACCACCACGGGAATCCTGGATGGCAGCCCGGTGATCACCCGGGTCATCGTTCACTGGACCGTGACCCGGAAGGCGGGACGGGAAGCCGGGACCACCGCGGTGGAACCGCCCCTGGAGATGGCGGGAACGAGCTGGATCCGACACAACCTGGCCCTGTGAGGGCTTGGCCCCCTCCATCGATTCCCGCTCAGGTTCTTCCGCGGTCGGCCGCAGAGGAAACGGAGGGAAACCCGATGAGAACTCATTCTTTGCACCCCAGCCGACAACGCGGCTCCATCATTCTCCTGGCCTTGCTCTTCACGGGCTTGATGGCCACCCTTGCCGCGAGTTTCGGCAACTCCACCACTTTGCAGCGCAGCGTATCCCGTGACGCGGCATCCGGTCTGCACGCCGAATTCGCCGCCGAGTCGGGGCTGGCGTACGCCCAGCGGCAACTCTCGCTGGATCCGGAATGGCAAGGGACCGGCCCGAATGGGGTCGGCATGAGTGACGGGACCCATTTCACGGTGACTCGAACTTCGGGCAAGAGTGGAGTCCACATCCTGATCGATGGGCAAAGCACCGACGGACTTTCCCAGTTGGAAGCCGAGCTGGAAGTGAATCCCGGGGGCAGCGGCACCGACGACAAGGCCTTCGTCAGCTATGGTGAGGAGACCGAATTGGAACACTGCCACATCAACGGTGACGCGCTGCTCACCGACGAGGTGGGAATGGTCGAGGATTGGTTCAACAACGCCGACGGCACCGGCTACTATCGACTCGGTGGTCCCGAAGAGATCGAGGAGATCGAGATCGAATTCCCCGATGTCAGCGGCACGCTCTACAAGTTCACCGATCAGACCTACCTCGGCTGTTGTGGAAGCGAACAGAAACTTCTGGACCCCGTACGGATTCCGGCGTGGAACCTGGAATCCTGGTTGGTTCCCCAACCCGGAGTGCAAATCTTCACCGACACCTACGAGATCCGGAACCAGCACTTCGACGACGTCGTGGTCCTGGTCTACACTGGTTCCGGGGAAGAAGAGGACGAGGAAGTGGAACTGCGCAACTGCCAATTCAACGCGGGGATCGTGATCTACACGCCGCTGGACACCAACCTCCGCGAGGAGGGTGAGGACGAGTTGGAATTCGAAATCCGCAACTGCCACGTGGGCAGCGCGGCTTCCGGAAGTACCGTCGGGGTCCTGGCGCCCGCTCACAAGGTGGAGATCGAGGAATGCCAGATCTACGGGCTGGTCTACTGCGGCGAACTGGAACTGGAGAACAGCCACGTGGATGGCCAGGTCTTCGCGGTCCGAGAGGGGGAACTGGAACACGGACACGTCACCTACAACCCTGCGGTGGCCTCGAACCCGCCCGATGGCATCACCCTGGACAGTTCCAGCGGGGGCGTGGTCCTGAAGGGATTGCACGAACGTTACGACGGCTGAAGGGAATGGGGCTCCGGGGCGGGGTCGGCTGCCGCGGCTAGAATCCGCGACATGCCGCCCCGCCCTCCGCTCGTCCATCAGCCGGTGGACCGCGCCGCATCCATCGAGGAAATCCTCACCAACTGTCTGCCCTCCTTCGGCGGAGCTTTCCTGCGCCGGGTCTGGAAACTCCTGGACGAGGCCATCGGGCGCGGCATCCCGATGACCCTATCGGTCGCCGGTCCGGTCACCGCCTCCGGCCAGCACTATGCCTGGCTGAATCCCCTGCTCGACAGCGGCTGGTTCGCCTGGATCTCGGTGACCGATGCGATCTGCTACCACGACGGTCACCGGGCCCTGGCCTCGATCCAGGAGCAACATTTCACCGAGATCCCCATCTTCGGTGACGACGGCCGCCTGCGCGAGGAAGAGATCATCCGCATCACCGACATCGGCTTCCCCGAATCGGTACTCCTCGACACCGACGCCTGGTTACGCGCGCTGCTCCGCCGCCCCGAGTTCCAGCGCAAGATGAGCGGGACCGAGTTCCGAGCCCTGCTCGGTCGCCACTATGCCTCCGCCGAACGCGCGGCCGGGGCACGCGAGGGGCTACTCGCCCTCTGCTGGCGCAAGGCGATCCCGGTCTTCGTCGGCGCCCCGGGCGATGGTTCGGTCTTCCTCAACTCGGTGCGGCTGCGCGCGGAAGCGGAAGTCGGCGGCCCTGCCTACGCCTTCGACCTGGACCTCCACGAGGAGGTGTTGGAATCCTGCGCCTACCACTTGTGGGGCCTGGAGCGGAGCCAGGCCCGCGCCCTCGGCACCCTGGTTCTCGGTGGCGGGGTCCCCAAGAACTACAATCTCCAACCCGAACCCGCGCTCGGGCAAGTCTTCGGTTTCCCGGAGATCCGCGGTTACCTCTACGACATCCAGATCACCACCGCACCGGTGACGGACGGTTCCCTGTCGAGCTGCCCGCCCGCCGAAGCCGTGACCTGGGGCAAGGTGGACAAGGAGCACTACCGCCGCACCACCGAGAGCCTGCAAGCGGACTATTCGATGGTCATGCCCTTCCTGGTCCGTGCACTCCTGGAGAAACGCGCCCGTTTCCGAGCACGCCGCGAGGAGATTGGCGCCGAAGCGCTCTACGAAGAGGACCCCTCCGCTCGCGGCTATCTGCGCGACCCGGAAGGCTACCGCCTCCATGCGCAACGCGAGGACCTCCTCGCTCGGCTCCGGGAACGGGTCGCCGCGGGCCTCGCCCAGGACGGCGGTGCAAAGATCTGAAACCTCCGCTGCGGAGGCGGTTGCCCCCCTCCCGCGAGCGCTGATCCTGCTTCCCTGGCTGCTGCTGGTGGCTGCGGCGCTCCGCCTGCGCCCCTTGATGCCCGTGGACGAAACCCGCTACCTCGCGGTGGCCTGGGAGATGTGGCGCGATGGTCATTTCTTGGTTCCGCATCTCGAGGGGATCCCCTACCACCACAAACCCCCACTGCTCTTCTGGATCTTCCAGGGCGGTTGGCTGTTGACGGGTGTGAACGAGATCTGGCCCCGCCTGGTGCAACCCCTCGCGGGCCTGGGCTTGCTGGCCCTCTGCGTGCGCCTCGCGGGCCGCCTCTGGCCCGCGCGTCCCCAACGCGCCCCGCTCACGGCCTGGATCCTCTTCGGCAGTCTCGCCTTCGGTGCCTATTCGACCCTGGTGATGTTCGATTTGCTGCTGGCCGATGCCGCGGCGCTGTTCTGGCTGGCTGCGCTGGGAATCCGCGCCGGAGACCGGGGCGCGACCGCGAGGGGCGCCCTGGCTCTGGGGCTGGGACTGCTGGCCAAGGGAC
>CAYVRL010000018.1:0-13590 GCA_964454065.1 uncultured Planctomycetales bacterium
GTCACCGGATGGGGCCGCTCCCGGATCCCGATCATCGTCTGGACGAGGACTGATCCTCCTCACTCGGTAGATGCCTCGTGAACCCCGCTCCGTGAGGATCGGGGTCCTTTTTTTCGGTCACGCCCACTGGGATTCCTCTTTTCCTGGGCATCTCCCTCCTTCATCCGGGGAGCAACCACGAGAACCAAAACCATGAAAGACCTCATTCGGAATCCCTTCCTCGCTCCCCTGACCCTGTCCGCGCTGAGCGCGATCGGTGCTTGCGCCGCCCCCAGCGGGGCAACGGCAGCGAAGAGCGAAGATTTCGTGATCGACACCAACTACGACGGTCCCAAGGAAACGATCGCGATCGTGCGCTTCGATGAAGGCGCTCAGAACGCTTCGCACTTCGCGATCCGCGGGGAGGGCGGCACCGTTCTGACGGGGGATTTCCAGGGAGACAATCCGCACCAAATCGTCCAGAACATCAGTGACATGGTTACCAATGCACTGGTCCAGAGCAATCGTTTTCGCGTTCTGGAACGCGAACGCTTCGACGAGACCATCCGTCGGGAACACGATCTCCAGAGTGAAGGGTGGACGGACGGCAACGAGGCCGATGCCAAGGGGCAGGTGAAGCGCGCCAATCTCCTGGTCTATGGGAGCATCACCGAATGGGAGCCCGCGGCGGCCAAGAGCAGTGCCGGCGGGGGTGGCGGGATCTTCGGGGGAATCGGAGCCCTTGTGGGAGGTCTGATGGGAAGCAACGCCAAGGCCCGCGTGGGGATCGCGTTCCGAGTGGTGGACGCGACCACGAGCGAAACGGTTTACTCCGGGGTCTTCAAGGGGGAAGGGACCGGGCGCAAGCAGTCCGCCGGAGTGGGGGCTCTCTTCAGCGGCATCGGTCTGGGAGGGGGAGTGTCCCAGGAGGAAGCCGCGCCCATGAACGAGGCGGTGCGGATGGCTCTGGCCCAGGCCGTCATGGACATGTCCCACGAGCTGGTGGACAGCGGCCGCTACCCCAAGAATCGTCCGGACCAACTCGAGGAAGCGGTTGCGGCCGCGAATTGAGCGCGGATCCTCCTCGTCTCGCCACGGAGCCGTTCCGGATCGAACCCGGAGCGGCTCCCTCCGTGACCGGAGTCCGCTCCACGGGCGCTAGAATCCGCGCCATGGCAACGCCTTCCGCCGCGGATCGTCTTTTCGCCTTGTGGAGCGAGGTCAAGCACCTCGGCGCCGCTTCGGCCCTACTCGAATGGGATCAGGAGACCTATATGCCTAAGGGCGGCCAGGTGGGCCGCGGTGCCACCCTTGCCGCCCTGGCGGGATTGCGGCACCAGAAGCTGACCTCTTCCGAACTCGCCGACGCGCTCGCCGCCGCCGCGGAGGAGGCGGAGGAGGGCACTCCCCTGGCCGCCCAGGTCCGCGAGGGGCGGCGCCAGGTCGATCGTGCCGCGCGGGTGCCGGAGGAACTGGCCCGAGCCCTCGCCGAGGCCACCAGCGCCGGCCTCGCCGCCTGGCAGGAAGCTCGTCGGGAAGCGGATTTCGCCCGTTTCCGGCCCGCCCTGGAACGGATCCTGGGGCTGCGCCTGGAGCAAGCCGCCGCGATCGACTCCTCTCGTCCCGCCTACGACGTGCTGATGGACGAGTTCGAGCCGGGCGCCACCGAGGAAGCCCTGGTGCCGGTCTTCTCCGAGTTGCGGAGCGCCCTCGCTCCACTGATCCGTTCCGTCCGGGAGTGCGGTCGCGAAATCGACGAATCCCCCGCGCTCGGCCACTTCCCGATGGCCGCCCAGCGGTCTTTCGGGCTCCTCGTCGCCGAGAGGATGGGTTTCGACTTCGACCGCGGGCGTCTCGATTCCACCACCCACCCTTTTTGCACGAGCTTCAACAAGAACGACGTGCGGATCACCTGGCGCTGGCAGGAGGACGACTTCCGCCCCGCCCTGTTCGGGATCATGCACGAGGCCGGCCACGGTCTCTACGAACAGGGACTGCCCACGGAATGGGAGGGAACTCCGCTCGGGGAAGCGGTTTCCCTGGGGGTGCACGAGTCGCAATCCCGGCTCTGGGAGAACCTGGTCGGGCGCAGCCGCGCCTTCTGGCGTTGGGCCTTGCCTCATTTCCGGAAGCACTTCCCGGATCATCCTGCTTTCCAGGTGGACGAACTCTGGCCGGCCTTGCATACCATTCGCCCCAGCCTGATTCGGGTGGAGGCCGACGAAGCCACCTACAACCTCCACATCGCCGCCCGCTTCGAACTCGAACGGCGTCTGGTTCGCGGGGATCTTTCGGTCGCCGAGTTGCCCGGGGTCTGGGACGACACCTACGAGGACTTGCTCGGGATTCGGCCCGCCAACGCCGCCGAAGGGGTGTTGCAGGACATCCACTGGGGGATGGGGGCACTGGGCTACTTCCCCACCTACACGCTCGGGAATCTGATCGACGCGCAGCTCTACGAAGCCGCGGAGCGGGAACTCGGTGATCTCGCCGTGGCTTTCGAGGAGGGGGTATTCGGAGCGCTGCTTGGTTGGCTGCGGGATCGGATCCACCGTCATGGTTCCTTCCTGCGCGCGGACGAGCTGGTCCGGAACGCCACGGGGGAAGCGATCGGGACGGGCGCCTTCTTGCGCCGCATCACCCGGATCACCGAAGAAGTCTACGGGATCGGGCTGCCTTCGACCTGAATCGGGTGGTCGTTCGCCGAGGGGCCGATCCAGCGCACGAGTTCCGAGACCTGCATCCCGCGGCGCTCGGCGTAGTCCTCGAGCTGATCGTTGCCGATCCGGCCGACGCCGAAGTAGTGCGCCTCGGGGTGGGCGAAGTAGAGCCCGCAGATCGCGGCACTCGGGTCCAGGGCGAAGGAGGAAGTCAGTCCCAACCCGGTGGCCCGCTCCGCGTCGAGGAGGTGGAAGATCTCCCGCTTGAGACTGTGGTCGGGGCACGCGGGATATCCCGGTGCGGGCCGGATCCCCTGGAACTCTTCGCGCAGCAAGGCCGCCGGGTCGAGGTCCTCGTCGGGCGCATAGGCCCACAGTTCACGGCGCACGCGGGCATGGAGGAACTCCGCAGCGGCTTCGGCGAGGCGATCCGCGAGGGCGGTGGCGAGGATCGCGGAGTAGTCGTCCCTTCCTTCGCGGAAGAGTCGAGCCAGATCGGAGAGACCCTCCCCGGCGTTGACCGCGAAGGCGCCGATCCAGTCCTCGATGCCGCTTCGTTCCGGGGCGACGAAATCGGCCAGACACATCCGCGGCCGTCCCCCCGTCCCTTCCGCCTGCTGGCGGAGCATGGGGAGGGTGAGGGGCTCGCCAGCGCGGGTCGGATCCTCCCAGATCAGCAGGTCGTCGCCGTGCGAGCGGGCGGGGAAGATGCCGACCACGGCATGGACGCGCAAGAGATCCTCCCCGGCGATGCGTTCGAGGAGAGCCAGGGCGTCACGGTGCAGTTCGCTCGCCTGGGGGCCGCACTCGGGATCCTCGAGCAAGGCGGGGAAGCGGCCGCCCAGTCCCCAGACGGAGAAGAAGGGCTCCCAGTCGATGTAGGGGCGAAGATCGGCAAGCGAGAGTCCGCGGAAACGGTGGAGGCCGGGCCGACGGGGAGGGGCGGGAGGGTGAGTACGCCAGTCCGGCTGCGCGCGGCGGCTGCGCGCGGCACTGATCGGTAGCAAGGGCGGGCGTTCTCGTTGCCGCGCCGCGCGCCCGGCGCGCAGCCTCGCCTGGCCCGCGTGATGACGGGCGGCGAAGGTGGCGTTCTTCTCCGGGTCGCAGAGTTGGTGCAGGATTCCGACGGCCCGGGAGGCATCGGGCACGTGGACCACCGGCACGCCGGGCAGCTCGGGGGCGATGCGCGCCGCGGTGTGGGCGGCGGAGGTGGTGGCGCCGCCGATCAGCAGGGGAATCTCCATACCTTCCCGATGGAGTTCCGCGGCGACGATGCGCATCTCGTCCAGGGAAGGGGTGATCAAGCCACTCAAGCCGATCGCGTCCGCCTCTTCCCGGCGCGCCGCCTCGAGGATCTCGTGGACGGGGGTCATCACCCCGAGATCGATGATCTTCCAGCCGTTGCAGCCCAGCACGGTGCCGACGATGTTCTTCCCGATGTCGTGGACGTCGCCCTTGACCGTGGCCAGGACCAGGGTCCCGGAACTCTGCAAGGCCTCCATTCCTTGGTCGTGGAGCTCGTCGTCCAGGAGGGCGACCGCGCGCTTCATCACCCGTGCACTCTTCACCACTTGCGGCAGGAACATCCGGCCGCTGCCGAAGAGTTCGCCGACCGCCTTCATCCCGTCGAGGAGCGGGCCCTCGACGACCGCGAGCGCCGAAGGGGCGCCCGCGCGTGCTTCTCGGAGGTCTTCCTCCAGATGGCGCTCGATCCCGTGAACCAGTGCGTAACGCAGTCGCCCCGCGGCGTCCTGGTGGCGCCATTCGGCGCCGGACTCCGGGGCGCGGGCGGGTCCCTCCGCGTCTCGCCAGCGCTCGGCGGCCGCGATCAAGCGCGCGCAGGCATCCTCGCGGCGGGCCAGGATCACGTCTTCGACCCGTTCGCGCAGTTCCGGGTCCAGGTCGGCGAGCACCGTGAGTTGACCGGCGTTGACGATCGCGAGATCCAGTCCGGCGGCCACGCCGTGATAGAGGAAGACCGCGTGCATCGCTTCCCGCACCCGGGGCGCGCCGCGGAAGGCGAAACTCAGGTTGCTGATCCCGCCGCTCGCGAGCGCTTCCGGATGACGGCGCTTGAAGGCCTCCAGCGCCTCGAGGAAGTCGGCCGCGGCGCGATCGTGCTCCGGCATTCCGGTGGCCACCGCGAGGACGTTCAGGTCGAAGATCAACTCCCGCGCGGGAATCCCGAGATCCTCCACCAGGATCTTCCAGGAGCGTTCCGCGACCTCGAGGCGTCGCTCCACCCCATCGGCCTGGCCGCGCTCGTCGAAGGCCATGATCACCATCGCCGCCCCCAGGGCCCGCGCCCGCTGGGCCCGCTCCCGAAAACGTTCCTCCCCGTCCTTGAGGCTCAGGGAATTGACGATGCACTTGCCCTGCGCGTTCTTCAGGCCCTCTTCGACGACCTCCCATCGCGAGGAGTCGATCATCAGCGGCACTCGGGCGATGTCGGGCTCGGCGGCCAGCAGTCGGGTGTAGCGGCGCATCGCCTCCACCCCGTCGAGCATCCCTTCGTCCATGCACAGATCCAGGATCTGGGCGCCGTCCATGACTTGCTGGCGGGCGATCTCCAGGGCCGCGGAGTAGTCCCCCGCTCCGATCAAACGTGCGAAACGGCGCGAGCCGGTCACGTTGGTTCGCTCGCCGATGTTGACCAGGTTCGAGTCGTGGCGGATCACCAGCGGCTCCAGGCCGCTGAAGCGGGGGCGGGGGTCCGGGGCCGGAGGGCGCCGCGGTGGCAGACCGTCCAGGGCGGCGTCCAAGGCGTGGATGTGCTCCGGGGTGGTGCCGCAGCAGCCGCCCACCAGATTCACCAGGCCCTCCTCGGCGAAGGCGCGGATCAGGCCCGCCATTTCGTCCGGTCCTTGTCGGTATTCGCCGAATTGGTCCGGAAGGCCGGCGTTCGGATAGCAGAGGACCGGGAGGGAGGCCAGGGCGGCCAGTTCCACGAGATGGGGGTGGAGTTCGGTGGCGCCGAGGGCGCAGTTGAATCCCACCGCGGCGATCGGGAAGGGCTCGATCGAGGTCCAGAAGGCCTCCACGGTCTGTCCCGAGAGCAGGCGTCCGCTGCGGTCGGCCACGGTTCCGGAGACGAAGACCGGAAGGGAGAGGCCCCGCTCCTGCAGGACTTCGAAGACCGCGTGCAGGGCCGCCTTGCAGTTGAGGACATCGAAAACGGTCTCGATCAAGAGCAGATCGGCGCCGCCATCGATCAGGCCTCGTGCCTGTTCGGCGTAGGCGAAGGCCAAGGTATCGAAATCCACGGCGCGGAAACCGGGGTCCTCGACTTCGGGGGAGAGGGAGGCGGTGCGGTTGGTGGGGCCCATGGAGCCCGCCACGTATCGAGGCCGTCCCGGATCGCGTGCGGTGAACTCGTCGGCGACCGCGCGCGCCACTCCGGCCGCGGCGCGATTCATTTCGTAGCAGTGATCTTCCAGGCCATAGTCGGCCTGACTGATCCGCTGGGCGTTGAAACTGTCGGTCTCGATGATGTCCGCCCCGGCCTCCAGATAAGCGCGGTGGACCTCGGCCACGACCTCGGGGCGGGTGAGGGGGAGGAGGTCGTGGTCTCCGAGCAGCGGTCGCGGATGATCGCGGAAGCGTTCACCACGGTAGTCCTCTTCCCCCAGGCCCCGAGCCTGGAAGAAGGTGCCGGTGGCGCCATCCAGAAGGAGTATGCGCTGGGCGAGGAGTTCGCTCAGCGGGGGGCGGCGAGGGGGGCGGGGGGGCGTCGTCATGCCAGGGCGAGGGCGGCTTCGAGCAGCGGGAGGACCTGTTCCACGCGGTTGAAGGGCGCGGCGATCTGGTAGCCCTGTACCGTGTCGTGCAGGGCCTCGAGGTTCTCCAGCGCGATCGCGAGCCCTTCCTGGGCGGCACCGCCGCGCTCGTCCGCGATCCGCATCCGCTCCAGGACCGCATCGGGAACTTGCACGCCCGGTACTTCACTGGCCAGGAACTCGGCATTGCGGAGGCTACGCAGCGGCCAGATGCCGGCCAGCAGTGGAGGCAGGGGTTCGGACAGGTCTTCCAGGAAACGCTGGAAGGCCGGAGGGTCGAAGACCGGCTGGGTGATCAAGAAGTCCACACCGGCATCGATCTTCCAGTGCAGACGATTGCGTTCCCGTTCCTGATCCAGGGCGAAGGGGTTGAGGGCGGCGCCGAAACAGAAATGGGTTTGGGCTTCCATCGCGTTGCCGCCCAGGTCCAGGCCGTGGTTCAGGTGATCGACGATGTTGCAGAGGCCGATCGCGTCCACGTCGAAGACCGCGGTGAGATCGGGATAATTGCCTTGATAGGGCGGGTCTCCGGTGATGATCAAGAGGTTGCGCAGGCCGAGGGCGGCGGCGCCGAGGAGGTCGGACTGCATACCGAGCAGGTTGCGGTCGCGGCAGCAGAAGTGGACCAGGGTCTCGACCCCGGTTTCCCGCTCCAGGATCGCCGCTGCGGCGCGGTTCGAGACTCGGGCGCTGGCGCGAGGGCCGTCGGGCAGGTTCACGCAAGTGGCTCCCGCGTCGTGGACGCGGCGCGCGGCCGTGCAGAGGGCGTTCAGATCGGGGGAGCGCGGGGGCACCAGTTCCACGCTGACCGGACGGCGTCCATCGGCGAGGGCGCGCCCCAAGCGAGAGCGTTCTTCGACCGGGAGTGGGCGGCGGGGGCGCTCGGCGATGCGTTGCGCGCGGCTCCGGGGAGTGGCGGAGAGGGGGTTGCCGCGCTGGCGGGCGCGTGCGGCGCCCAGGGCTCGTGCCATGGCCCGCACGTGTTCGGGCGTGGTGCCGCAACAGCCCCCGAGCACCCGCCCTCCCGCTTCGAGGAAACGGCGGGCGAAGCGGGCGAAGTAGTCGGGGCTGGATTGGTAGAAGACCCGGCCCTCGACTTCGCGCGGGAGACCTGCGTTGGGGCGGGCGGAGAGGGGGAGGTCCGTGACCGCGGCGAGGCGCAGGCAAGCTTCCAACACCGCGCGCGGACCGGTGGAGCAGTTCAGGCCCAGCACGTCGGCGCCGGCGGCGGCCAGCATCTCGGCGCCGTCTTCCACCGAGGTTCCGAAGAGGGTCCGCCCGCTGTTGACGACCGTGAGGTGGGCGAGCACTGGAAGGTCCCCGAGTTCCCGAATGGCGCGCAGGGCCTCGACCGCTTCCTCGGCGTTGGAGAAGGTCTCGAGGCTGATCGCGTCCACCCGGGGGATCAGCAGCGCCGCCAACTCGCGGAAAGCGGCCCGGGCCTCGGCGTGGGAGACGCGGCCGAGGGGCTCGATCTGGACCCCGAGGGGGCCGATCGCGCCGATCACCAGGGCGGGGCCCCCGGCGGCCCCGTCGGCGGCTTCATGGGCGAGTCGACAGGAGGCCTCGACGATGGCCTCCAGGTCTCCTTCGCGGCCGTGGCCGTCCAGTCGGTAGCGGTTGGCCCCGAAGGTGTTGGTGTGAACCCCCTCGGCGCCGGCCGCGAGATGGCCGCGGTGGATCTCCAGCACCCAGGAAGGGTGCTCCAGGCTAGCCGTTTCGAAACATTCCTTGAAGGAGATACCGCGCTCGTTCAGGGCGGTTCCCATGGCGCCGTCGAGGACCAAGGGGCCTGCGGCCAGACGAGCGCGGAAGTCGTGAGGGGGAGGAGGCGCGGACAAGGCCGGGATCGCGAGGAAACGCGATGAAGTCAGGATAGGAACGAGGACGATTGGCTTCCAGGAGGGTACGATCCGGGGACCGCGGCCTCGGGGCCGCCCCCCACCAACCGAAGGAGAAGGATGAGCAAGCACATCATCGGCTGGATGCCGGGCGACGGCGTCGGCACCGAGGTCATGGAGGCCGCCCGTACGGTCCTCGACGCGCTGGGTTTGGATGCCGAGTATCGGCCCCTGGACATCGGCTGGGAGTACTGGTGCCGGGAAGGCGATGCCCTCCCGAAGCGGACTCTGGAGGGCTTGAGTGCTTGCGACGCGGCCCTCTTCGGGGCGATCACGTCGAAGCCCAAGGCCGAGGCGCAAGCCGAGCTGGCCCCCGAACTGCGGGACCGTGGCCTGGTCTACCGCAGCCCCATCGTGCGGATGCGGCAGCACTTCGATCTCTACGCGAACCTGCGCCCTTGCCGCGCCTTCCCGGGCAATCCCCTGAACTATCGGGACGACATCGATCTGGTGGTCTTCCGGGAGAACACCGAAGGCCTCTACGGAGGCGTGGAGTGGCACCCGGTGGAGGGCTCGGTGCGCGTGGCCCTGGAGGAACACCCCAATTTCGCCCGCTTCCGGGACGTGGCCCCCGGGGACATGGCGGTTTCCTCGCGGATCATCACTCGCAAGGGAGCCACCCGGATCGTCCGCGCGGCCTTCGAGTACGCGCGCAAGCACGACTATCCTTCGGTGACGGTTGCCGAGAAGCCGAACGTGTTGCGGGAGACCAGCGGTCTGTTCCTCGACGCCGCGCGCACGGTCGCCGCCGACTATCCCGAGATCGAACTCTGGGACACGAACATCGACGCGATGGCGATGTGGCTGGTCAAGAACCCACAGGAATACGGCGTCATCGTGACCAGCAATCTGTTCGGGGACGTCCTCTCCGATCTCTGCGCTCAGCTCGTGGGCGGTCTCGGCTTCGCGGCCTCCGGCAACATCGGCGAGACGGTCGCGGTCTTCGAACCCACCCACGGTTCGGCGCCCAAGTATGCAGGACGGGACAAGGTCAATCCGTTGGCTTGCATCCTGGCCGCGGGCATGATGCTGGATCACCTCGGCGAGGAGGAGCGTGGGGCCGCCTTGCGCGCCGGAGTGGCCCGGGTGGTGGCCGACGGTCGAGTGAGGACCTACGACATGGGTGGCGCCGCCAAGTGTTCGGAAATGGGGACCGCGGTGGCCGCCGCGGCGCTCGCCTGATCCTCCCTCCTTGACCGCAGCGGAGCCGAGGTCCAAACTGCCCTCATGAAGCGGTACTTCCTCCTCTGTCTCCTCGCGCTCGCGCCCTCCTGCCGGGAATCCGTTCCCAGTCCGGTCCATCCGCTCTTCCAGCCTTCCGCGGGCATCCTCCCGGTCCCCAACGATCTGCTCTTCGGCGGTTCCCTGGACGGCACCTTGAACATGCCGGTCCTCGATCCCGCCGATCTCACCGATCCGACCGCGAGTCTGAGTCGCCTGGACGGCTGGTCCGTGATCGCTCCCTTCACGATCGGTTTCGACGATGCTCTCGATGCCGCCTCCGTGACCGCAGGGCGTTCGGTGCGGATGTTCCAGGTCACCACGGACCCCGCGGTGCCGATCGGCGGCAACGTCACGGGTGTGGTCCGGGAGTTGGGGGCGGCGGAGTTCTCCGCTTCGTTGGCGGACGAGGATCCCGCGCAGCGGACGATCCGAATCACCCCGCTCAGGGCCTTGCAGGAGAACGCTACCTACATGGTGGTCCTCACCAATCTGCTGCGCGGCATCACCGGCCGAGTGGTCGCGGCCCCTTCGGAGTTCACGATCGCGCTCAGTGGGATCGCAGGAACGCAGTTGGATGCTCCTCTGCAGGCCATGGTCCACGCAGCGGAGAGCGTCGGGGTTCCCCGGGACAGCATCGTCCTGACCATGCAGTTCACCACTCAGGACACCGGTTCGGTCCTCCAGACCTTGCACGACGTGGCCCGTGGCGGCGAACAAGCGATCATCGATGCCCTGGTCGCGAGCGGCTTCATCGATCCGGCTGGCGGCAGCACCACCGCGAACACCCCGCCCGCCTCCATCGCCATCACCCCGGTGGTGATCGGAGCCTCTCCCGGCGGCTTCGCCGATATCGAAACCGGCGCCTTCACCCTGCCCTACTTCCTGACCGCGGCTTCCAACTCCACGGTCTCCGGGACCAGCAACGATCCGGCCCCGCTGCTCTCGGTCTGGTCCGCCCACTTCCCGGTCGCCGGCATCGGGGACACCGAACGGAGCGTGACTCGCTTCAACCCCCTTCCGGCAGCCACCGGCCCCGAAACGGTGCCGGTCCTGGTCACCATTCCCAACACGGCCGCCACCGGTTTGAGCAAACCCGCCACGGGTTGGCCGGTGGTCATCTTCCAGCACGGGATCACCGGGAACCGCACCAATCTGCTCGGTATCGCCGATACGCTGGCCCTCTCCGGCATGGTCGCGGTGGCGATCGACTTGCCCCTGCACGGGGTGGATCCCACCGATCCCTTCTTCGTCGGTTACCTGGACGGCGGTCTACGCGAACGGACCTTCGGCATCGACTTCCAGGACGAGATCAACGGTTTACCGATCCCCGATGGGATCCCGGACAGCTCCGGAGCGAACTTCATCAATCTGTCCAGTTTGCTGACTTCCCGGGACAACATTCGCCAGGGGGTGAGCGACCTCTTCGAACTCGCCTCCGTACTCGGATCCATCGATCTGGATGGCGATCTGGTCCCGGATCTGGATACCGCCCACGTGACCTTCCTCGGTCACTCCCTCGGCGGCATGATCGGCACCGATTTCCTGCGCTTCGAGACTTCGATCCAGGCCGCGACGCTGGCCATGCCGGGGGGGGGCATTCCCAAGCTGCTGGAGGGCTCGGCCGCCTTCGGCCCGGTGATCGCCGCGGGTTTGGCGGGTGCCGGTCTGTTCCCGAACACCCCGGATTGGGAGGGCTTCATGTTCGCGGCCCAAACGGTGGTGGATTCCGGTGATCCGCTCGCCCACGCGAGCCTGGGGCATTACGCCACTCTTCCCCTCCATTTCCTCGAGGTGGTCGGAGGGGGCCTGAACCCTCCCGATCTGGTGGTGCCGAACCACGTCCCCGAAGCACCGCTGGCGGGCAGTGATCCCTTGATCGCGCGTCTCGGTCTCACTCAGTACTCCGCTTCGGCCACCGATGCGGCCGGCCTCCACGCGGTCGTGCGCTTCACCGCCGGCGACCATTCCTCCATCCTGGATCCCGCCGCGAGCCTGGACGTCTTCAACGAGATGCAGGCGGAGACCGGAATCTTCCTGTCCTCCTTCGGGACGACCCTGACCATCACCAACGGTAGCGTGGTTCAGTGAGTCTTCCGTGATGCCGGTGGGGCGCCGTTATTCTGGCGCCGCCATGGCCCAGAACACGCACCGTTCCCACACCGATTACCAGAGCTGGCGGCTCGCCGCATGGGCCGCCGGCCTCGTTTACGAGGACTTGCCCCGGCGGGTGGTCCGCGCCGCCCAGCGCTTCCTCCTGGACAGCATCGGTTGCGCTTTCGGGGGCTCGCGCACCGAGGACTGGAGGATCGTGCGCGAACTGGTTCGGGCAGAGGGCGGAGTACGGCGCTGTCATCTGCTCGGGGAAGGGGGAAAGGTCGCCCCTCTCCAAGCCGCGCTGCTGAACTCGCTGGCGATCCGTGGCCAGGACTACAACGACATCTACTGGCAGCAGGATCCCTGTCATCCTTCCGACTGCATCCCCGCTCCGATGGCGGCGGCGGAGCTGATCGGGGTCGGTGGGCGCGAACTTCTGGTCGGGATGGTGGTCGCCTACGAGATCGAACAGCGGCTTTGCGAGGCCAGCCATCCGGGCATTCGTGAACTGGGGTGGCACCACGCCACCTTGACCGCCTTCGCCGCGGCCGCGGCCGCCGGCCGCACTCTGGGGTTGTCCGCGGAACGGATCCAACACGCCCTGGGGATCGCCGGGGCCACTCATTGCACCCTGGGGGCGGTCACCGCCGGCCACCTGACCATGATGAAGAACACGGTTTCGCCGCTGGCGACCCGCGGCGGCCTGGAGGCGGCGCTGCTGGCGCGGGGCGGATACAGCGGTCCCGCCCATGTACTCGACGGCAAGGAAGGGCTGTCCCACGTGATGGCTTCCGACTGGAAATGGGAGGTCTTCGACGACCTGGGTCGCGATTGGCGGATCCTTCGTTGTGGGATGAAATTCTTTCCCACCGAGGCCCTCACGCACGCACCGATCTCCTGTACCATCGCGATCTGCAAGGAGCACGCTCTGGCGCCCGCCGACATCCGCCACATCCGGATCCGCACCCTGAGCAAGGCCGCGGACATCCTTTCCGATCCGGCCAAGTATCGTCCCACCACGCGTGAATCCGCTGATCATTCCCTGCCCTATTGCATCACCATGGGCATCCTTCACGGTCGGGTGACCCCCGATCTCTTCGCCGACGAGGTGATCGCCGATCCGCGGGTGCGGGAACACATCGACAAGATCGAGGTGGTGGCGGAACCCGCCTTCGAAGCCGCCTTCCCCAAGGTGCAGCGCTGCCACGTGGTGATCGACACCACCGACGGTCGCTCCTTCGAACGGCAGATCGACTACCCCAAGGGCGACCCTCGCGATCCCCTCGATGACGACGAACTCCAGGCCAAGTTCGACGCCCTCGCGGCCCACGTCCCCCCCGAGCGCCGCACCCGGATCCGCACTTCCCTCCGCCGTCTCGCCTCCTACAAGAAAGCCTCCAACTTCCTGACACTTTGTGCCGGGTGACTTCTTCCCGTTTCCTGACACGAGATTCCGGAGGAACTCGCGGCGGGGCAAGGGGGGAAGCTCGTCTTCCCTGACGAAGCATCTCTTCCGCGGATCGAGGCGGCGCTCAGTCGCCTGGATGAACCCGAGCGGTCAGCGGCGGGTTCGGGGTGGTCGGGTTCTCCAGCCGCGGATCCAGGGTCTGGCGGATGCGCGCTTCCAGATCCTCCAGGTGCAAACGGGTCTCGTCATTGGCGAAGACGCCCCGGTCCAGGGCTCCGCGGATGGCCGCTTGTAGGGCGCTGAGTTCCCCGCGCGCCAACGCCGGCAGATCGTCGTCGGGATAGTCCTCCCCGAGTCGATCGGCCAGCAGCTCGACGTGGGCGCGCTGCAAATTCCGCCGATAGAGATCGATGCTCAGCGGGTCCTCGCTCAGCTCGCTCCAGATCCCCGCGCGCACCTGGCGCAGCATGTCCAAGGGAGTGTAGGCCTGATCCGGGGCCAGCCCGGCGCTGTGTTCCGACATGCGCCGACAACGGCGATCGTCGATC
>CAYVRL010000019.1:0-13438 GCA_964454065.1 uncultured Planctomycetales bacterium
ACTGGTAATATTGATCCTAATGCAAGCACACTATCAATGATCACAATGAGGCACCATACATCCTTCAACGACGCTAATCCGCGGCTTCCTCCGGAACGGCGAGAGCGGATGCGGGAGCGGATGCGCTCCTTCCGCGAGCTTCCTCCCCGCGACCGCGAGGAAATGGCGCGGCGTCTTCGCTTCCTGGAGGAGGAACGCCGCCGGGTGTGGAATCGCCTTTCCGAGCAGGAGAGGGCCCGCTTGCAGGCCCTTCCTCCCGAGGAACGGCGGGCGGTCCTGGACCGGGTGGTCCGTCGGCGTCTCGAGGAACACAGTCACCGCCTGGAACGACGCTTCCCCGGCGCTCCGCCGGATCTCCGCGATCGTCCCCTTCCGGAACGTTTCCAGGATTCGGAGCGCTTCCTGGAGGAACACCGCGGCAAGGAGGCCGAGGCGCGGTTGCAGGAACTGGTGGAGCAGGGTTGGATCGGTTCCGCGACCGCCGAGTGGTTGGAACGGGCCTCTCTCCCCGAACGGGTCATGGTGATGGAGAACGCGCGGAAATGGCGCGCCCTCGCCGAGGCCCAGAAGGAAGGATTGTTCGAGCAAAAGGGTCTGGGTCCGCGTGCCCGCCGCCGTTTCCTCGAAATGCCCCCCCGGGACTGCCTCCGCGCCCTCGACGCCCTGCGCCGGGGAGACGGCCCTTCGACCCGCGAGCGGGAAGATCGTTCCGCGCGCCCCGGGGGCCATCGCCGTCCTCCCCGCGGGGGGGGGCAGCATCCCCCCCCTCCGCGGGACCTTCCCCGCTGATCCCCATCTTCCCGCCGGAACGGGAAGGTCAGTGGCTGCGCTCCTCGGGCATGGCGAACCTGGTGTAGATCGCGGGAAGGACCAGTAGGGTCAAGAGGGTGCAGGTGATCAGTCCTCCGATCACCACGGTGGCGAGGGGCCGCTGCACTTCCGCGCCGGCCCCGTGCGCGAGGGCCATCGGGATGAAACCCAGGGAGGCCACGAGGGCGGTCATGAGGACGGGCCGCAGTCGCACCTTGGCCGCGTCCTCGGCGGCGTCGGCGGGACTGAGTCCTTCCTTCTGGCGCTGGACGATGTAGGAGACCAGAACCACTCCATTGAGGACGGCGATCCCGAACAGGGCGATGAATCCCACCCCGGCGGAAATCGAGAAGGGATAACTCCTCAGGTACAGGGCCAGGATCCCACCCGTCGCGGCCAAGGGGACGTTCAGGAAGATCAGGAGGCCGAGCCGCGCCGAGGAGAACACGCTGTAGAGAAGGACGAAGATCATGAGCAGGGCGAGGGGGACCAGGAGAGCGAGACGCTCCGAAGCCTCTTCCAGGTTCTTGTACTGGCCTCCCCATTCGATGGTCCACCCTGGGGGCAGTTCCACGGCGCGCCGCACCGCGAGCTGCGCATCCTTCACGGTGGAGGCCAGATCCCGCCCCCGGACGTTCGCCTCCACCGTGATCCGGCGCTGGATGCGTTCCCGGCTGATCTGGGCGGTTCCGGAATCGATGCGGATGTCCGCGATCTGGCCCAGGGGGATCAGCGCCGCGGGCCCACCCTCGGCGGCGGGGGCGGGAACGCGGAGAGACTCCAGTTTGCGGATGGTCTCCCCGGGGGCATTCGCGAACCGGGCCTGGAGGGTGAAGCGTCTCTGGCCCTCCAGGATGGTGCCGAGGGGCTTCCCGCCGATGGTCTCCACGACGTCGAGGACGTCCTCGACGTTGATCCCCAGCCGGGCGATGGCCTTCCGGTCGGGACGGATGCGCAGATTCGGGAGACCGACCACTTGTTCCGCCTTGGCCTCCACGATCCCCGGTACGGGCTGGATGGCTTCGACGATGGTCGCCGCGACGCGACTGAATTCCTCCATGGAGCCATCCCCGAAGATCTTGATCCCGATATCGGAACGAACGCCGCTGATCAGCTCGGCCACGCGCAGTTCGATGGGTTGGGAATAGCTGAACACGATCCCGGGGAAACGGGCACGAAGGCGCCGATCGATGGCCGCCACCAGCTCGTCCTTGTTGGAGAATCTCCAAGTGTCCGGAGGGTTCAAGAGCAAATAGGTATCACTCATTTCGACCCCCATCGGGTCCACGGCGATCTCCGCCCGACCCGTACGGGAAATGACCGACGTGACTTCGGGGAATTCCTCACGAATCAGTTTCTCGATCCGGGTGCTGTCTTCGACGGCCTTCTCCAGCGAGACACTGGGTAGTCGCCATACCTGCATGGCGATCGATCCTTCGTCCAGACTGGGGATGAACTCTCCTCCCAGCGAAGTGGCCAAGCCGAGGCTTCCGGCGAGGAGCAAGACGGAGACCACGGAGACCCGCAGGGGCCGTTTCAGGGCGAAGCGGAGACTCGGCGCGTAGATGCGCTTGAAGAGCCGGAAGAGCAAGGTCTCCTTTTCCACGCCGCGGCGCAGGAAGAGCGAAGCGAGGACCGGCATCAAGGTGAGGGCGCAGAACAGCGATCCCAGCAAGGCGAAGACCACGGTGAGGGCCATGGGCTGGAACATCTTTCCCTCGATTCCCCGCAGAGCGAGAATCGGTAGGTAGACGATCATGATGATGCCGACCGCGAAGACGACGGGGCGTGCGGTTTCCTTGCATGCTCGACGGACTTTTTCCAGATGGGGCGTGTCACGATCCGAGCGGTGCTCGTGTAGATAGCGCAAGACGTTTTCCACGAGGACCACCGAACCATCGACGATCAGGCCGAAGTCCAGGGCTCCGAGAGACATCAGGTTCCCGGCCAATCCCACGTAGCGCATGGCGGAGAAGGCAACCAGCATGGAAAGTGGGATGGCGGCGGCGACGATCAGACCGGCGCGGATGTTACCCAGCAGGAGCAGGAGTACCAGGACCACCAAGCCCCCGCCCTCGAGGAGATTCTTGGCGACGGTGTGTATCGTCCGGTCCACGAGTTCCGTTCGATCGTAGAAGGTATCGATGGAAACTCCCTTCGGGAGTGATGCGGAGATTTCCTGGATCTTCTCGTGTACCGATCGGGCGACGATTCTCGGGTTAGCGCCCTTCAACATCATCACGATTCCGATCACCGCTTCCCCGCGGCCGTCGCGAGTCACCGCCCCCTGGCGGATACGGGGCGCGAATTCCACCGTTCCGAGGTTGCGGATGAAGATAGCGGTTCCACGGGAGTCATGCGCGACCACGATATTGCGCAGGTCCTCCAAGTCGTCGATCATTCCTTCCCCACGAATGAGGTATTGCTCTCCGGCGTGGGCGATGTACCCTCCCCCGGCATTGCGGTTATTCTTTCTCAGGGCCTCGAAGACTTGCGACAGGGGCAGGTTGTAGGCAACCAGTCGCGAGGGGTCGAGGGTGACCTGATAGGTCTTGAGTTCCCCTCCGAAGGAGTTGACCTCGACCACTCCGGGTACCGAACGAAGCTGATAACCGATTTGCCAGTCGAGGATACTGCGTAGCTCCATGGGGGAATAACCCTCGCCGCGGACCTCGAACTGGTAGATCTCGCCCAATCCGGTGGAGATGGGCCCGATCTCGGGATTCCCGAACTCGTCCGGGATCTCCTCTCGCGCACTCACCAGCCGTTCCCCGACCAGTTGGCGGCACCAGTAGATGTCGGATCCCTCCTCGAAGACCACCGTCACCAGGGACAAGCCGAAACGGGAGACCGAACGGATTTCTTCCACCTTGGGAAGCCCGCTCATGGAGGTCTCCACCGGGAAAGTGATGAACTTCTCCACCTCTTCGGTGGCGAGTCCGGGGCTGGAAGTGAGGATCTGGACCTGAACGTTGGTGACATCCGGAACCGCTCCGATGGGCAAGCCGCCCAGGGAAATGATCCCGACGATGGAGGCCAGGATCCAGAGCATCAAGATCAGGAAACGGTTGTTCAGCGAGAAGTCGATGAGCTTGTTGATCATGGCCGCCTACTCCTCTTCGCCCAGCTCGCTCTTGTGGAGAATGGATTTGAGCTGGAAGGTGCCCGCGACCACGACTTCGGCCCCGCCTTCGAGTCCGCTGAGGACTTCCACCGAACCGTCGTAGCTCTTGGAGACCTCGACCTGCGCGACTTCATAGCGACCGGGGCCGATCTTGACGAAAACGAGATCTCCGCCGATGTCGTGAACGATCGTCGCTTCCGGGAGCACGACCGGTGCCAGCCAGCGATTGGAGGTCACTTTCACTTCTCCGAACATCCCCGGGCGCAGCGGATACGGTTCAGGCCACCTCTCGATTCCATGGTTCTCGAGGAGAATCCGGATCGACATGCTGCGCGTACTCCGCTCCACCTGGTAATCGATGAAGTCCACCTTGCCCGGGAAGGACGAACCCGGGAAGGCATCGAGGACGACCTGGGCCTTGGCCCCGATCCGGAGTTCTTCCAGATTCTCCTCGTATGCCGAAGCGAGGACCCACACCGTGGATAGGTCCTGGATCTTGAAGAGGGCTTGTTCCTGGGAAACGAATTCCCCCTCCGTGATATGGCGATCGACGATCACCCCGGAGCGAGGGGCGCGGATCCGATAGATCCCCTGGAGTTCATCGCCGCCATCTTCGAGGGTGTCGATCCTTTCCGCGGGTATTCCCAAGATCAGGAGACGATTGCGATTCACGGCCAGATCCGCGCGATCCGACTCCAGACGCCTTTGCAGCTCCAGAATCCTTCGATCCCGCTCCAGACTCGCGTCCTGGAAGGCCTTCTCGGCGTCATAGAGGAACCGCTTGGTGGAGATGGCGCGTGCGCTGAGATCCTTCTCGCGCTTGTAGATCGCCTCGGCCAGGGAGAGGGCCCGATCCAGCAAGACGGTTTCCTGCTTCAGGGTTTCCTCGGAGTTCCGGAAGGTACTCAGGCTGAGGAGGTAATTCCCGACCGCTTCCCCGAGCCCCACGCTCTCGAGTTCGCAGAGCGGATCGCCCTCCTGAACGGTTTGCCCGAGATGACCGTAGATCTTCCGGACCAATCCCGGGACCTTCGGGTTGATATGGGCCTGGGCATCCAGGTTCTCGGAGACCGTTCCGCTGAGGAGGAGGGTGTCTTCGATGGCCTTCGGGCCCGCGACCACGGTGCGGATTCCCGCGGCGCGTTCCTGCTCCGGGGTGAGGAGGAGCGGTGCCCCCGGCTCCCAGGGGATTTCTTCCCGTTCCCTTGCCGGGGCGGAGTCGTCGGGACCTGGAGAACAAGCGTTGAGCCCCGCCAGGGCGAGGGAGAGGAGTAAGGAGCAGGTTTTCATCGGAGTTCTTCGGGTCTGGTCTTGGATCCGGAGATCCAGGAGAGGACGAGCGCGGTCCGGGCGCGCTGGATCCGGGATTCCAGATACCCCTGTCGGGCATCGAGGGCCTGTCTTTGGGCGCGGAGGATTTCCAGCAGCGTGGCCTGGCCTTGCTGGAGGGATTCCTCCGTGAGCTGGAGGGTTTCTTCCACCCGTTGGTCGACCACCTCCTCGAAGAAGGTGGTTTGTTCCTGGGCGGCTTCGAAGCGTTTCACGGCTTCGTACACTTCCCCACGGAGTTCGTGGATGGCCGCCTTCACTTCGCGGGCGATCCGTTCGCGCTTCAGGCGCGCGGTCTCGATGGCCGGCTGGTTGAAGCGGGTGAGGAGCGGAAGGATCAAGTCGAAACCGCTGCCCACCGCCAGCTCGGGCCACTGGCGCGCGACCGCCAGACGGAGATCCGCTTCCGCCTGGGCATGGAGCGCCAGCAGTTCCTGGAGATCCGGGCGTTGGTCCAGGGCCTTCTTCGTCAGGGCCGCCGGATCGGGAATCCTTTCCTGGACCGCGAAGGGTCGTGCGGGAGCCTGGAGTTTCCATTGGGTTTCCGGAGGTAGCCCCAGCAAACGGTTCAGTCGCAGACGCGCCTCCTGCAACTCGAAATCGAGGCTTTTCCCGGCCCGCTGGACCTCGGCGAGCTCCAATCGTGCCAGGTTGACCTGCAGGGCGGTCGCCGCCCCCGCGGCAAGGGCATCCGCGAAGAAAGCCGAGGTCCGGGCGGCCGTCCCCTGGAGGCGCGTATTGAGATCGCGGCGCGCCTCGGCCCCGAGCACGTCCAGGAAAGCCAACTGGACCTCGCGCTCCAGGCGCCAGGCTCGCTCCAGGATCTTCCAGCGGACTTCTTCCACGCGGCCCTGGGCGCGAGCCTCGCGGGCCGGGATTTCGTCTGGACGGGGGAGGGGGAGCCGGAAGCCGAGACCGGAGAGGGCATTGTCGCGAGAGGCCTCGACCAGCCAGTCCATCGCGTCCCAGCCGAAAGCGGGATCCTTCCAGAGACCGGCTTCCACGAGTTGGGCGAGGGCGATCCCCGCCTCCGCCCGCTGGGCGCGGAAACCGGGGTTGAGCATCACCGCGAGGGCGGCGGCCTCGTCAGCCGAGAGGCCGTCCGTGGGGTCGAAGACCGAGCCCGCGAGCGCCTCCTCCCCCTCGGCCTCGGGCACGGGCCACTCGGGTTCCCGCAGGGAGTCGAGGATGGCCTGGGGATGGACGGGTCGTGCCTCGTAGGACGCGCAACCGGCGAGGGCGGTGGCGAGCAAGCAGAGGCGAGGGAGTCGGCGAAGGGCCGAGCGGTGACGAGGTCGGGATGAAAGGGATTCCGCGTGGGAAGGATCGGGCATGGTGGTCCTCCTGGACACCGAAGGGGGCAGGACTGGTTGCTTCGAGCTGGGCGGCGGGAGCCGCGGCCAGCGAAGGGAGCCGCGCGAATCGGTGGAGGAGGACTAACAGAGCATCACGACCGCGGTCGTGATGCTCTGTTAGTCCTCCTCCACCGATTCGCGCGGCTCCCTTCGCTGGCCGCGGCTCCCGCCGCCCAGCTCGAAGCAACCAGTCCTGCCCCCTTCGGTGTCCAGGAGGACCACCATGCCCGATCCTTCCCACGCGGAATCCCTTTCATCCCGACCTCGTCACCGCTCGGCCCTTCGCCGACTCCCTCGCCTCTGCTTGCTCGCCACCGCCCTCGCCGGTTGCGCGTCCTACGAGGCACGACCCGTCCATCCCCAGGCCATCCTCGACTCCCTGCGGGAACCCGAGTGGCCCGTGCCCGAGGCCGAGGGGGAGGAGGCGCTCGCGGGCTCGGTCTTCGACCCCACGGACGGCCTCTCGGCTGACGAGGCCGCCGCCCTCGCGGTGATGCTCAACCCCGGTTTCCGCGCCCAGCGGGCGGAGGCGGGGATCGCCCTCGCCCAACTCGTGGAAGCCGGTCTCTGGAAGGATCCCGCTTTCGGCTGGGACGCGATGGACTGGCTGGTCGAGGCCTCTCGCGACAATGCCCTCTCCGGTCTCGGCTTCCGGCTCCCCCTCCCCCGTCCAGACGAAATCCCGGCCCGCGAGGCTCGCGCCCAGGGCCGCGTGGAAGAAGTCCGCTGGAAGATCCTGGAGCGAGCCTGGCGCCTGGAGCGCGAGGTCCAGTTGGCTTTCCTGGACGTGCTCGGGGCCGAGGCGCGCCGCGATCTCAATACGCGCCTCCAGGGGACGGCCGCCCGGACCTCGGCTTTCTTCGCGGATGCCCTTGCCGCGGGGGCGGCGACCGCCCTGCAGGTCAACCTGGCACGATTGGAGCTCGCCGAGGTCCAGCGGGCCGGGAAAAGCCTCGATTTCGAGTTGCAGGAGGCGCGTCTGCGACTGAACCGTTTGCTGGGGCTACCTCCGGAAACCCAATGGAAACTCCAGGCTCCCGCACGACCCTTCGCGGTCCAGGAAAGGATTCCCGATCCGGCGGCCCTGACGAAGAAGGCCCTGGACCAACGCCCGGATCTCCAGGAACTGCTGGCGCTCCATGCCCAGGCGGAAGCGGATCTCCGTCTGGCGGTCGCGCGCCAGTGGCCCGAGCTGGCGGTGGGCAGCGGTTTCGACTTGATCCTTCCGCTCCTCACCCGCTTCAACCAGCCGGCCATCGAGACCGCGCGCCTGAAGCGCGAACGGATCGCCCGCGAAGTGAAGGCGGCCATCCACGAACTCCGTGGGGAAGTGTACGAAGCCGTGAAACGCTTCGAAGCCGCCCAGGAACAAACCACCTTCTTCGAGGAGGTGGTCGACCAACGGGTGGAAGAAACCCTCCAGCTCACGGAGGAATCCCTCCAGCAAGGCCAGGCCACGCTGCTGGAAATCCTCCGCGCCCAAAGACAGGCCCTCGATGCCCGACAGGGGTATCTGGAATCCCGGATCCAGCGCGCCCGGACCGCGCTCGTCCTCTCCTGGATCTCCGGATCCAAGACCAGACCCGAAGAACTCCGATGAAAACCTGCTCCTTACTCCTCTCCCTCGCCCTGGCGGGGCTCAACGCTTGTTCTCCAGGTCCCGACGACTCCGCCCCGGCAAGGGAACGGGAAGAAATCCCCTGGGAGCCGGGGGCACCGCTCCTCCTCACCCCGGAGCAGGAACGCGCCGCGGGAATCCGCACCGTGGTCGCGGGCCCGAAGGCCATCGAAGACACCCTCCTCCTCAGCGGAACGGTCTCCGAGAACCTGGATGCCCAGGCCCATATCAACCCGAAGGTCCCGGGATTGGTCCGGAAGATCTACGGTCATCTCGGGCAAACCGTTCAGGAGGGCGATCCGCTCTGCGAACTCGAGAGCGTGGGGCTCGGGGAAGCGGTCGGGAATTACCTCCTCAGCCTGAGTACCTTCCGGAACTCCGAGGAAACCCTGAAGCAGGAAACCGTCTTGCTGGATCGGGCCCTCTCCCTGGCCGAGGCGATCTACAAGCGCGAGAAGGATCTCAGCGCACGCGCCATCTCCACCAAGCGGTTCCTCTATGACGCCGAGAAGGCCTTCCAGGACGCGAGTCTGGAGCGGGATCGAAGGATTCTGGAGCTGCAAAGGCGTCTGGAGTCGGATCGCGCGGATCTGGCCGTGAATCGCAATCGTCTCCTGATCTTGGGAATACCCGCGGAAAGGATCGACACCCTCGAAGATGGCGGCGATGAACTCCAGGGGATCTATCGGATCCGCGCCCCTCGCTCCGGGGTGATCGTCGATCGCCATATCACGGAGGGGGAATTCGTTTCCCAGGAACAAGCCCTCTTCAAGATCCAGGACCTATCCACGGTGTGGGTCCTCGCTTCGGCATACGAGGAGAATCTGGAAGAACTCCGGATCGGGGCCAAGGCCCAGGTCGTCCTCGATGCCTTCCCGGGTTCGTCCTTCCCGGGCAAGGTGGACTTCATCGATTACCAGGTGGAGCGGAGTACGCGCAGCATGTCGATCCGGATTCTCCTCGAGAACCATGGAATCGAGAGGTGGCCTGAACCGTATCCGCTGCGCCCGGGGATGTTCGGAGAAGTGAAAGTGACCTCCAATCGCTGGCTGGCACCGGTCGTGCTCCCGGAAGCGACGATCGTTCACGACATCGGCGGAGATCTCGTTTTCGTCAAGATCGGCCCCGGTCGCTATGAAGTCGCGCAGGTCGAGGTCTCCAAGAGCTACGACGGTTCGGTGGAAGTCCTCAGCGGACTCGAAGGCGGGGCCGAAGTCGTGGTCGCGGGCACCTTCCAGCTCAAATCCATTCTCCACAAGAGCGAGCTGGGCGAAGAGGAGTAGGCGGCCATGATCAACAAGCTCATCGACTTCTCGCTGAACAACCGTTTCCTGATCTTGATGCTCTGGATCCTGGCCTCCATCGTCGGGATCATTTCCCTGGGCGGCTTGCCCATCGGAGCGGTTCCGGATGTCACCAACGTTCAGGTCCAGATCCTCACTTCCAGCCCCGGACTCGCCACCGAAGAGGTGGAGAAGTTCATCACTTTCCCGGTGGAGACCTCCATGAGCGGGCTTCCCAAGGTGGAAGAAATCCGTTCGGTCTCCCGTTTCGGCTTGTCCCTGGTGACGGTGGTCTTCGAGGAGGGATCCGACATCTACTGGTGCCGCCAACTGGTCGGGGAACGGCTGGTGAGTGCGCGAGAGGAGATCCCGGACGAGTTCGGGAATCCCGAGATCGGGCCCATCTCCACCGGATTGGGCGAGATCTACCAGTTCGAGGTCCGCGGCGAGGGTTATTCCCCCATGGAGCTACGCAGTATCCTCGACTGGCAAATCGGTTATCAGCTTCGTTCGGTACCCGGAGTGGTCGAGGTCAACTCCTTCGGAGGGGAACTCAAGACCTATCAGGTCACCCTCGACCCCTCGCGACTGGTTGCCTACAACCTGCCCCTGTCGCAAGTCTTCGAGGCCCTGAGAAAGAATAACCGCAATGCCGGGGGAGGGTACATCGCCCACGCCGGAGAGCAATACCTCATTCGTGGGGAAGGAATGATCGACGACTTGGAGGACCTGCGCAATATCGTGGTCGCGCATGACTCCCGTGGAACCGCTATCTTCATCCGCAACCTCGGAACGGTGGAATTCGCGCCCCGTATCCGCCAGGGGGCGGTGACTCGCGACGGCCGCGGGGAAGCGGTGATCGGAATCGTGATGATGTTGAAGGGCGCTAACCCGAGAATCGTCGCCCGATCGGTACACGAGAAGATCCAGGAAATCTCCGCATCACTCCCGAAGGGAGTTTCCATCGATACCTTCTACGATCGAACGGAACTCGTGGACCGGACGATACACACCGTCGCCAAGAATCTCCTCGAGGGCGGGGGCTTGGTGGTCCTGGTACTCCTGCTCCTGCTGGGTAACATCCGCGCCGGTCTGATCGTCGCCGCCGCCATCCCACTTTCCATGCTGGTTGCCTTCTCCGCCATGCGCTACGTGGGATTGGCCGGGAACCTGATGTCTCTCGGAGCCCTGGACTTCGGCCTGATCGTCGATGGTTCGGTGGTCCTCGTGGAAAACGTCTTGCGCTATCTACACGAGCACCGCTCGGATCGTGACACGCCCCATCTGGAAAAAGTCCGTCGAGCATGCAAGGAAACCGCACGCCCCGTCGTCTTCGCGGTCGGCATCATCATGATCGTCTACCTACCGATTCTCGCTCTGCGGGGAATCGAGGGAAAGATGTTCCAGCCCATGGCCCTCACCGTGGTCTTCGCCTTGCTGGGATCGCTGTTCTGCGCCCTCACCTTGATGCCGGTCCTCGCTTCGCTCTTCCTGCGCCGCGGCGTGGAAAAGGAGACCTTGCTCTTCCGGCTCTTCAAGCGCATCTACGCGCCGAGTCTCCGCTTCGCCCTGAAACGGCCCCTGCGGGTCTCCGTGGTCTCCGTCTTGCTCCTCGCCGGAAGCCTCGGCTTGGCCACTTCGCTGGGAGGAGAGTTCATCCCCAGTCTGGACGAAGGATCGATCGCCATGCAGGTATGGCGACTACCCAGTGTCTCGCTGGAGAAGGCCGTCGAAGACAGCACCCGGATCGAGAAACTGATTCGTGAGGAATTCCCCGAAGTCACGTCGGTCATTTCCCGTACGGGTCGGGCGGAGATCGCCGTGGACCCGATGGGGGTCGAAATGAGTGATACCTATTTGCTCTTGAACCCTCCGGACACTTGGAGATTCTCCAACAAGGACGAGCTGGTGGCGGCCATCGATCGGCGCCTTCGTGCCCGTTTCCCCGGGATCGTGTTCAGCTATTCCCAACCCATCGAACTGCGCGTGGCCGAGCTGATCAGCGGCGTTCGTTCCGATATCGGGATCAAGATCTTCGGGGATGGCTCCATGGAGGAATTCAGTCGCGTCGCGGCGACCATCGTCGAAGCCATCCAGCCCGTACCGGGGATCGTGGAGGCCAAGGCGGAACAAGTGGTCGGTCTCCCGAATCTGCGCATCCGTCCCGACCGGAAGGCCATCGCCCGGCTGGGGATCAACGTCGAGGACGTCCTCGACGTCGTGGAGACCATCGGCGGGAAGCCCCTCGGCACCATCCTGGAGGGCCAGAGACGCTTCACCCTCCAGGCCCGGTTCGCGAATGCCCCCGGGGAGACCATCCGCAAACTGGAGTCTCTCCGCGTTCCCGCCCCCGCCGCCGAGGGTGGGCCCGCGGCGCTGATCCCCCTGGGCCAGATCGCGGACATCCGCATCGATTCCGGAACCGCCCAGATCAGCCGGGAACGCATCCAGCGCCGGATCACGGTGGAGGCGAACGTCCGGGGGCGGGATCTGGCCTCCACCGTGAAGGATGCGCAGCTCGCGGTGCGGCGCGCCGTGGAACTGCCCCCAGGGTGGACCATCGAATGGGGAGGCCAGTACAAGAACCTGGAAGAGGCTTCGGAGCGTCTCGCTCTCCTGGTCCCCCTCGCCCTGCTCATGATCTTCGTCCTTCTCTACAGCGTGTTCTCCTCGGCGCGGCTCGGCCTCCTGATCTTCCTGAACGTCCCCTTGGCCGCGACGGGTGGGATCCTGGCCCTGTACCTGAGGAGTTATCCCTTCTCGATTTCCGCCGGGGTGGGATTCATCGCCCTGTTCGGGATCGCCGTCCTCAATGGAGTGGTTCTGGTCTCCTACATCGTCCAGCGCCAGAAGGAAGGACTCAGTCCCGCCGACGCCGCCGAGGACGCGGCCAAGGTGCGACTGCGGCCCGTCCTCATGACCGCCCTCGTGGCCTCCCTGGGTTTCATCCCGATGGCCCTCGCGCACGGGGCCGGCGCGGAAGTGCAGCGGCCCCTCGCCACCGTGGTGATCGGAGGACTGATCACCTGCACCCTCTTGACCCTACTGGTCCTTCCCGCGATCTACACCAGGTTCGCCATGCCCGAGGAGCGCAGCCACTGACCTTCCCGTTCCGGCGGGAAGATGGGGATCAGCGGGGAAGGTCCCGCGGAGGGGGGGGATGCTGCCCCCCCCCGCGGGGAGGACGGCGATGGCCCCCGGGGCGCGCGGAACGATCTTCCCGCTCGCGGGTCGAAGGGCCGTCTCCCCGGCGCAGGGCGTCGAGGGCGCGGAGGCAGTCCCGGGGGGGCATTTCGAGGAAACGGCGGCGGGCACGCGGACCCAGACCCTTTTGCTCGAACAATCCTTCCTTCTGGGCCTCGGCGAGGGCGCGCCATTTCCGCGCGTTCTCCATCACCATGACCCGTTCGGGGAGAGAGGCCCGTTCCAACCACTCGGCGGTCGCGGAACCGATCCAACCCTGCTCCACCAGTTCCTGCAACCGCGCCTCGGCCTCCTTGCCGCGGTGTTCCTCCAGGAAGCGCTCCGAATCCTGGAAACGTTCCGGAAGGGGACGATCGCGGAGATCCGGCGGAGCGCCGGGGAAGCGTCGTTCCAGGCGGTGACTGTGTTCCTCGAGACGCCGACGGACCACCCGGTCCAGGACCGCCCGCCGTTCCTCGGGAGGAAGGGCCTGCAAGCGGGCCCTCTCCTGCTCGGAAAGGCGATTCCACACCCGGCGGCGTTCCTCCTCCAGGAAGCGAAGACGCCGCGCCATTTCCTCGCGGTCGCGGGGAGGAAGCTCGCGGAAGGAGCGCATCCGCTCCCGCATCCGCTCTCGCCGTTCCGGAGGAAGCCGCGGATTAGCGTCGTTGAAGGATGTATGGTGCCTCATTGTGATCATTGATAGTGTGCTTGCATTAGGATCAATATTACCAGT